>JAGAQS010000005.1 GCA_017622635.1 Ruminococcus sp.
GCGGCAGTCTTTACGGGCAGACCGTCTATTTCCGACGGTACTGTAACCTTACCCTTGGCGGTAGTGGAAGTAGCGACGATTTCAATATAGTTTCCTAAATTCTTATACTGGAAAATATCATAGATTTCAGTTTTTACAGGCTGTTCAACAACGACAGTATTGTCCGCATTTGCATTGAATACGGGCTGTACATAACCAAACATCTGTGCAGTCATACAAAGACACGTTACGGCAGTAATAATTTTTTTAGCTTTCATATAAGTTCCTCCTTTATTGTTTCCATATGTAATTATGATTCATGCCTTTCAGGCGGGTTCACTATATATGACGTTTCAGGAGGACAATATGTGCGGTTTTTAATTGTAAATTGTTTATATACAAGTTATTTTTTTTACAATTTGATTACGACTTACGCATTATCAATTATGAATTATTTTCAGCCAACTTTCTTATATCGCTGTTACAGTCACACAGACATTCAGACCGTATCTCTTCGGTAAAAAGGTTACGCCTGATTAATTCATCAACGGCACTTTCCCTGCAACATGAACACATTGATTTCTCATATACGAAAAATATAAATTCGTCGGGCAGATTTTCTGCATTTCTGACAATTTCCAGAACAATATTATGCCAGCTAGACTCGTTGTCACGGTCAATTTTTATATTGTCAAGAATATCAAGTAAAATTTCTCTGTCAAAATCTTGATAGTTGTTAATCAGCATAAGTACAGCGTCAAGTGAAAAACCTTTTTTTTAATTCACTTTCCGCAAAGTCATGCACACAGTCGGCTTTTAAATAAAGCATTGCGTCAACTGCGATTTCACGGAGATTCTTATTTTCCGACACAGCGTAATTTACAAGTATTTCAGGTTCAAGAGGAAACGGACTTAATGAAGTAGTGAACGCTTTAAGCAACTCAGATTTTTTACTCAGGTTCTTTTCCGAAACAACAGTCTGAGCAACTTTCATTTTTTCAGAATGTTCCGCACGCCTCAACGCTATAACGTCCTTACGTTTTACGGAATTGTTTTCTGAAAGTTCTATAAATTCGTCCGCTGACAATTTTTTTCTGCTGACTGTTTCTTCCTTGTCTTTACAGGACATCACACGCCTGAAACGTCTGATTCCTGCGTTGTCCTTACTGAGAATATCAAGTTTTTCGGTAAGATATTTTTCACCGTATTTTTCACAGGTACAGTGCCAGAACCATTCAAAACGCCATTTCAGTTCACCGTAATCAGCACGGCGACGACGTATGAAAAATTTACCTATATCTTCAATGATTTGAATTGTAAACTCAATACTAAAATTTTCCATAATCAAAATACTGAGATATTCATAACACTGCAAAATTTCATTTGCACGAATACTCCATTTAGTTGACATAAGCAGATTATAAAGCTGTATGTATTTTTCTTCAATTGCTTTATGTGCGGACTCATCTTTGTAATCACTTGCAAAACATTCAATAAAATCACACAGATGATTTATTAAATGCCAGTCGTCACATACTTCCACAGAAAGAAACTTTTCAATTGCAGGTTGCAGGAAATAATTATAGTCCTCGTACTGCAAAGCGAGATTATACATAAAAAGTCCCCTCGAACCCTCACACTGTAAGTCAAAAGATATATCGTTGAAACAGCCATATAAAACTATTTCCCTGAATTGTTGCAGTTCGTCGTCAGTTGCAGAAAAACACCGTCCGTGACCGCACAGCATATACTGTCTGAAATCCTCTTTATTCATTTTTATCCTCCGTCAACAAATTAATTTTATTATAACATACTTACAATAACCTGTCAAATTATGTTAACTTTTTGTAAGTAATATGGTATGATAAATTAAAATTTAAGGAGTTGAGTAAATGTGTATAGCACAAAGATTGACGTTTTAGACGTTATAGATAATTCATATCCGATTTTTGTAAATTTTCAGATTTTGGATTGTCACGGAGTATATCATAATTTTCATGAAAAATCATCTGTTGTTAAGTTACACTATTTTGACGATGGTAGTTTAACCGGTGACGGCACAATCAAATGTAAGATAATCAAAGTTAAAGAAGATACTTTTATAATTGATACTTCCGAACCGAACGGAATTGTATCAGTTGACGGACTACATGAATTTGAAGTAAATAAATCAGGAACTGGCAGACTTCTAAAATGGCAATATCCTAAGTAAAATAGTCATTTCTGTAGATTATGTACTACTAAATATATAGAAATCAGGTGATATTATGGAATATGTAAAAGAAGTTTTTGCGTCGTACAACAGGAAATATATACGCATCTATCAGGCGTACAACAGTGCTATAGCAGAAGAAGCAGTAAAATTACAGCATTTCGGCGATAACTTCAATGTCAACCGTATGACATGGATTAAACCGTCATTTCTGTGGCTTATGTACCGTTCAAACTGGGGTACTAAAAAGAATCAGGAGTGTATTTTAGCTATCGATGTACACCGTGAAGTTTTTGACAGACTGCTTGAAAAAGCTGTTTTAACTTCACCCGATTCAACAATGTTTGACGGCAGTGAATGGGAAAAGAATTTTAAGAATACTGACGTATATTGTCAGTGGGATTCGGACAGGTCGTTAGGCGGAAATCCTTTAAACCGTGCAGCTGTACAGATAGGAATAAAAGGTGAGGCACTCAGCGACTTTCTCGACAACGGCATTTATAAAATTGAAGACTTAACGTCAACCGTCCGCAAATGGAACGAACGACGCAAAAAAAGACAACTCAGTATTACTGAATTGCCGTCAGAAAAAATATATCCCATTACAGACAGAAAAATCCGTAACAGGCTTGACATGAAATAAATATATAAAAGGGATTTGATATTATGCAGACTATTATTATAAAACTTGATTCACGAAAAATGATAAATCCTGATTTGGATATACGTTACACACTGCCCGACAGACTTGAAAAAATAACTTCCGGCAGAATATCTGATAACGGTTACGATTATATAAGTAAATATGAATTAGGAATATGGCTTGAAACTGACAACGCTGAACATATGTTTCCTATTGTGGCGGACTTGATAAAAAATGACAACAATTTAAAATCCGCTGAAATTTACATTTCTGACAGTGAAACTGCTGAGATTCATGAATGCAGAAAAGTTTATTAATTTTAAAGCATTTTGAAAAATATAACAGAAAGCGTAAAAAAATGTGCATATTCAGTATTACTGAATTTCCGTCAGAAAAAATATATCCCATTACAGACAGAAAAATCCGTAACAGGCTTGACATGAAATAAA
>JAGAQS010000225.1 GCA_017622635.1 Ruminococcus sp.
GGGTGAAAGATGAAAACTGCCGACGATTGCGAACGAACAATTATAGATGTGGTTGAAGAATTTGACTATTCCACACAAAATGAATCGTACAACAAAGATTTCCGCAAATGGCGGAAAAACAAAAACAATCCATATACATTCAATTTCTCTGTCAATAAAAAAGAAAGCATTTTCATAGACGGTAAAGGCTTTGTAAGTGACTCCCCTGCTGAATCGGAACGTGAAACAATCAGCAGAATTTTTTTTATAATAGGCACTGCAATGCTCCTGTGGGTGACCATTGACAACATCATAGGAAAAATGATTATATATTTCCTCGACATAATAGGTGTAAATATACATACGACTTTCTTCAGCACCTCATGTTATGGCGGAAGTATTGAAATTGTCACCGTACTTATAGTAATACCGCTTATTAAAATATGTACACCGTCTTTATATATTCACAAAAGACTCGCAATGCCACGTAAAGTTGAATTTATGAGTACAATGAATCACCCGTCCGAATTAATAAGTTCCATAGCACTTTCACTTGCCGTGTGTACCGTCACCAATATCCCCGACGCATATTCAAGCAGTGCAAAGGAGATTTACTCATACTTCAAAAGTATAAACACCGATATTTCAGTTTGGGGACAGGAAGAATATGTTATATATACAATATTTGATGTGATTATAGTTTCAATCGTTTCGGAAGCTTTTTTCAGGGGTGCAATGTTTTCGGCACTCAGACAGTTCGGCGACGCTTTCGCAATTTTCGTCACCTCTGTTACTGCATCACTTCTGACACAGGATTTCCGTGAAATGCCTACGGTTTTTCTTATTTCCGTAATCGCATCGGTCGGTATGCTGAAAAGCGGTTCAATTTTTACAGCCTTTGCAGTCAGTACGGTATATAAAATGTATCAGCTTTCAATCGTAATTCTTGAAATGAACCCGTCCGAAAATATGTTCCTCATACGTAACCTTATAATGACAGGAGTATTTTTTGTCAGCAGTTTTACGGCGTTGTTCCTGCACATATACGGAAAACGCAGAAACAAACATCATACCCTTGCCGAGTACCACTCCGACGTATCCACAAAAGACCGTCTGATACTTGCATTTAAATCCTTTCCGTTTGGAGTGGTTGCAATTGTATGTCTGATTGCAGGAATCATAAAAATAGCTTATTAGGAGAACTTATGGACAAATATATGAAAAGAGCCGTTGAACTTGCCGAAATGTCCGCAAGTGAGGGAGAAGTTCCGGTAGGTGCGGTTATTGTAAAAAAGACTACGGGCGAAATTGTAGGCGAGGGACGGAATATGCGTGAGGGCAGAAAAAATGCCCTTGCCCACGCCGAAATAATGGCTATAGATATGGCTTGCCGTACTCTCGGAGGGTGGAGACTTCCCGAATGTGCAATATATATCACATTAGAGCCGTGTCCCATGTGTTGCGGTGCGATAATCAACGCAAGAATCGATGATGTTATTTTCGGTGCTTACGACCTGAAAAGCGGTTCGGCTGTGTCGGTACAGAAAATGTTTGAACTGTCGTACAATTACCGCCCGACCGTACAAAGCGGAGTTATGGAAAAAGAATGTGCAGACGTTTTGTCCCTGTTTTTCAGGCAATTGAGGGAAAAGAAAAAAAATCTGAAAAATTTTTCAAAAAACCCTTGACAAATCGTTTTTTATGTGCTATAATATTAAAGCAGTCAGGTGATAAGCCCCTTGTAAAACCTGATTATACTGCAATGCGAGTGTGCTGGAATAGGCAGACAGGCACGTTTGAGGGGCGTGTGTCGAAGGACGTATGGGTTCAAGTCCCATTACTCGCACCACTAAAAGACTTCTCTTTCTGAGAAGTCTTTTTTGTTTTTTATAATCATATAAAAGTAAATTCCCTTGTTACAGGGGATTTTTTTCTTATTCGATTGCCTCGAAATTATAGCCGTACTTTTCCGCATATGCCTGTGCGGTAGAGTCTTTATAGCCGTATATAGTGCCGTTAAAATAAGGATTATGATTTTTATCTATTCCATTTGAAATTACATTTTTACTATCATAAATTTCACAATCAGGATTTAAAATAGTTATCTCCTTTAAACCTGAACATTCACCAAATACAGAACTTCCAAGATTACTTCCAATTATTGTTACACTTCTTGGAATTGTTACAGACGTTAAACCTGTACATCTACTAAACGCACTACCGGCTATTTTTGTCACACCTTCAGAAATAGTTAATTCTGTTAAACCCGAACAACCATAAAATGAACCGTATATCTCTATTACACTGTCAGGAATTGTTACCGACGTTAAATTTGTACAATCAAGGCATACACACGGAATATCAGTCACCTTATCGCCTATTATAACTTCCTTTATGCTCTCTGCTTCATAATACCAAGGAGTAGACCATAATAATCATAATTACTGTTAATTTTAAGAACCCCTTTTTTCAAACTCCATGAAGAATCCTCTGCCTCAATATCTACTGTATCTGAAGAAGTCTTTTCCTTGTCTACGCACGAAACAAGCCCCATACTGCAAGTGCCAATCATAGCAACCGCCATAATACCCGCAATAAATTTATTGTGTTTATTCACAAAATCTCCCTTTCAAAATATAATATCTAAATTATAGTATATTTTTCCCATTATGTCAACAAAAAATCCGCCGTATTGAATACAGCGGACTTTTAAATTTAATTACATAAGTTCACAGATAAGATTTGAAAATTCAACAGGGTTTTCAATACTCATACCCTCAATAAGCAGTGCCTGACTGTAGAGAAGCTTTGCATATTTTGCAAGCTTGTCCTTGTCGCCTGAATCTTTCATTGATTTAAGCTTGCCGAAAATCTCATGTTCTGGGTTGATTTCAAGTACACGCTGTGCGGATATCTTCTGACCGTTAGGCATTGCATTGAGTACTTTTTCCATTTCAAGCGAAATTTCGCCCTCACTTGTAAGGCATACGGGGTGCGATTTAAGACGCTGTGAAAGTATAACCTTTGCAACCTTGCCGTCCAGTGCGTCTGCGATTTCTTTGAGGAGGTCGGCATTTTCTTCTTCCTTAGCCTTGATTTCCTCTTTCTTTTCAGTACTTTCAAGTCCGAGGTCGTCGGCTGAAACAGACTTGAACTCCTTGTCCTTGTACTTGATAAGCGTCTTTAATGCGAACTCGTCAATATTGTCCGTGAGATAGAGAATTTCAAAACCGTTTTCCTTTACAAGTTCGGTCTGCGGGAGCTGTTCGATTCTTTCAACGCTTTCACCCGTTGCATAGTAAATGAAATTCTGTTCCTCTCTCATTCCCGTGACGTACTCATCAAGTGTTACAAGCTTCTTATCCTTTGAAGAAGTAAACATCAGCAAATCCTGAAGTTTTTCCTTGTTCATTCCGTAGTCACTGTAAATGCCGTATTTAAGCTGTAAACCGAAAGCTTTCCAGAACTCCTCATATTTTTCACGGTCATTCTTGAGCATCTTTTTAAGTTCACTGCTTATCGTCTTTTCAATACTCTTTGCGATAACTTTAAGCTGTCTGTCATGCTGGAGCATCTCACGTGAAATATTAAGCGACAAATCTTCCGAATCCACAAGACCCTTTACAAAACTGAAATAGTCGGGCAACAGGTCGGCACACTTGTCCATGATAAGAACACCGTTTGAATAAAGCTGTAAACCCTTTTCGTACTCTTTTGAATAGAAGTCAAAAGGTGCTTTTGACGGAATGTAAAGCAGTGCATTGTAATTTGCGTTGCCCTCATTCTTTACGTGTGCATAACGGAGGGGTTCACTGTAGTCAAAAAACTTTTCCGTATAGAAATGCTTGTAATCTTCTTCTTTAAGTTCCGTCTTGTTTTTCTTCCAGAGAGGTGTCATACTGTTGAGTGTTTCAACTTCAATATAGTCCTCATATTCAGGTGACTTGCCTGCCTCCTTGTCCTCGTCGGACATTTCAACAGGACGGCTGTGCGTCATTTCCATTTTAACGGGGAAACGGATATAATCGGAATACTTCTTGACAAGTGATTTGATTCTGTACTGTTCAAGAAATTCCGAATAGTTTTCGTCGTCTGTATCGTCAAGAAGTTCGAGAATTATTTCAGTACCGACTGATTTCTTGTCAGCTTCTGTAATAGTGTAACCGTCAACACCCTCGGATTCCCACTGATATGCCTTGTCACTGCCGTATGCCTTGGAAATTACGGTGACTTTCTTTGCAACCATAAAAGCGGAATAGAATCCGACACCGAACTGCCCGATAATCTGATTATCTTCTTCAAGTTTGTTTTCCGTCTTGAATTTAAGCGAACCGCTGTTAGCGATAGTACCGAGGTTATTTTCGAGTTCTTCTTCGGTCATACCTATGCCGTTGTCGGTAATTTTAAGAGTACGTGTATCTTTATCGGCTTTAAGCCATATAGCGAAATCGTCCTTGTTAAGACC
>JAGAQS010000226.1 GCA_017622635.1 Ruminococcus sp.
GCAACCGTTTTACGTTCATTTTCGGGTATATCCGTATCAGCCGACACTTCACCGAAAATTTTCATTTTTTCATTGAAAAGCTCTTCCGCTTCTTTTTCACGTCCCATAATAAGACCGTAAAGTTTTATCCATTCAAGCCGTCCGAGAGGGTGTGACTCATAACTTGAACGTTCAGCCATTACAGGTATACCGAGACTTTCAAGCTGTTCCTTTGTTTCGGGGCTGTGGTAAATCATAGTTGATTCAAGGGCAAGTCCGCAGTTTTCGGAAATTACTGTTTCATTGTCGGGTGTACTGTACTTACCGACATATGTCATTCTTCCGTTTTCAAGTGCATCACGCACCGAGGGCAGACTCCAGTCGGAGAGTTTTGTTGAAGTCATTTTAACCTCATCAAGCACGCCTATACCGTCGAACAAATCCATTGAAGAAGATGCGGAAACATACAGATTCCGTACAGGCTGTTGAATTACTGTAACGTCGCTGTCGGTCTGCGGTGCGGTTACATTTTCGGGAACAATGACAAATTTCTGACCGTCGGCTATATCCACTTCACAGCAACCGTCGTCAAGATAATAAACCGAAAACTGTTCCGCATATTCAAGTTGCATCTGATTTTCGGAACTTACGTTTTCAGAAGTCTTTTCCGACGTACCGCACGCACACAGAAAAACACAGCACATCATTATTATAAAACTTATTTTAACTCTCATCATTTTACTATCGTGGACGAATCGAAATAAAGTGTATATTCTATTTCGTGTGGTGTACTCATTGCCGTAGTGTCGGCGGAAACGGTCATTTTCCTGTCAAATACAGTCACGGGTATTTCAAACACAGAAAATTCTTCCGTCGAAACAGGCAGGTACTTTTCACCGTCAACAACCATGTAATCATAATTATTGCTGTTCCATATTATTTCGGCTGTAATACTTTCACCCGAAACTGTAAGTTTTGCGGGTGAATTTACACTTGCCTTTCCTGAACCGCCCTCAAGTGTCACTTCAACAGTGTATTCGCCGTCCTCAAGTTCAGGGGCTGACGATTCTTCAAAAGCGTCCGACGGCAGTGAATCGGCACGGAAAAGTATTGTGCGGTCATACCATTTTTCTTTTTTGTCACTGAACGCCGTGCAGTCAATACCCATGTCAAGAGCTTCAACGGGTACTGTGAATTTGTGAACGCCGTCAGTTTCCTCAAAAGGTATATACTCACTTTCGTCCGCCGTTTCCGCATCTGCACCCGTTCCCATAAACAAATACCTGTAACCCGTTCCGCCCATTGTCATAACGGCTGACATTTCACCGTCCTATACAGTAAGTTCACACTCTGTTATCTTGAACATTGACGAACTTGAACTAACTTCAACGGGATAAACACCGTCTTTTATTTCGTCCGCATAAATCGGCGACATTCCCTCCTCAACCACTTCAGTGGGGGCAACTGTTCCGTCCTGTGAATCGGCTGTAACTTCTTCTGTTGCTTCCGTGATTTCCTCCTCCTCAGCTGATGTAGCCACAACCGAACTGCTTTCACTCTCCGACATACTTTCAGAACACGACGCAAACGCAGTCGTAAACACACA
>JAGAQS010000227.1 GCA_017622635.1 Ruminococcus sp.
GAACTTGGCGAAGGTGCAAAGCTTTCTGACGGTTCTACAGCAACAAAGCTTGTATGGATTTCAGGCAGTGAAGCAACATATGTCAAGAACCTCCCCGACGGTACTTACACACTTCACGAAGTGGCAGCACCGAACGGTTACAAGGTTGCAACAGATATCACATTTACAATAGTAAATGGTGTTGTGACAGGTGAAGCAGTTACCGACGGTGATACGGTTGTCATGGTTGACGAAACAGCTTTCACAGACGTAAAAATCAGCAAGCAGGACGTTAACAGCAAGGAACTTTCAGGAGCAAAGCTCACTCTCACAGGTAAGGACATCAACGGCAACGAAGTTACATTCAATACCGAAAATGTTGAACTTGGCGAAGGTGCAAAGCTTTCTGACGGTTCTACAGCAACAAAGCTTGTATGGATTTCAGGCAGTGAAGCAACATATGTCAAGAACCTCCCCGACGGTACTTACACACTTCACGAGGTGTCAGCACCGAACGGTTACAAGGTTGCAACGGATATCACATTTACAATAGAAAACGGTGTTGTAAAAGGTGAGGCAGTTGTTGACGGTGACACAGTTGTCATGGTTGACGAAAAGAAAGATACTTCCAATAATAACAACAATAACAATTCCAACAATTCTTCAAACAAAAATAATTCTTCAAATAACAGCAGTTCATCTAAAAATAAAAGCAGTTCTTCAAGCAAAAATTCGTCAAACACAAGAAGTACTTCTCCTCAGACAGGTGTGGAAGATATGAGTACAATGTTCTTCCTCATGGCTATCGCTGTAGCAACAGCATTTCTTGCACGTTCTAAAAAGAACGAAAAAGACTAACTGAAAAATCCCTCTCATTTCGGTGAGAGGGATTTTTTTGTGTATTTGTGCATAAAATAACAGTTGAAATCATATAAAAAATATGATATAATTATGTCACTGTATTTTATTGGTAAAGGAGAAATAATCATGAATATAGAAGTCACGAGAATTAATGACGAAATGGAAAGAAATCCACAGGAATACGTGAAGTCGGTCAATGATGATTATATATACAGGCTGAAAAAAATTGTTGCTGATGTTGCCGAACATCAGAGCGAACGTCCTGTTATAGTTCTTTCAGGTCCTTCGGGTTCAGGCAAGACAACCACTGCCCTTACAATCGGTAAATTGCTTACGGAACTCGGTCACAAAACGCATACCATTTCAATGGACAATTATTTCTGTTCGCTTACGGAAGAGGAAAAACATCTTTCCTCAGTCGGTAAAATGGATTTGGAATCCCCGCAACGTGTTGACAAGGATTTGTTGAATAAACATATTGAATTAATCAGCAGGGGAGAAACCATTGAAATTCCAAAGTATAACTTCGGAACGTCTTCACGTGAAAAAGAGGGAAAACATTTCTGCCGTAAACACGGTGAACTTGTTATTTTTGAGGGAATACACGCTTTGAATCCCGACGTTATAACAGTCCCCGACAGCAGAATCTGTAAAATTTATGTCAGTGTCCGTACACGTGTAACCTGCAATGATATTATTCTGCACCCGTCGAAAGTCCGCCTTGTAAGGCGTATGATTAGGGACAGTAATTTCAGAAAACGTTCTTTCCGTGAAACTATGAATATGTTCGGAAGTGTTGAACACGGTGAAAATACGTATATAATGCCGTATAAACACCGTTCCGACTATGACGTTGACACATTTATGCCGTATGAACTGAGTCTTTACCGTAACGGTACACTTGAAAAGCTCCGTGAAATGAGTGATATTCCTGAACTTGCCGACATTACGGAAGTAATGGAAAATCTTGTTCCGCTTGCAGGTTCGGCAGTACCGTATGATTCAATGGTGCGTGAGTTTGTCGGAAACGGTGAATTTGACTATTGATTCAGAACAGTCCTCTTATATCGTCAAGAGTGAGTGACGGCTGGAGTGCAAGGTTAATCCCGAAAGAGATAAGCTGTGCGGAGCGTTCGATAAGCCTGTCAATTTCACGGGAAGTTACCATCATGTCGGGAATGTCATGACACTCACTGCCGTTGAAATTCTTCACTATTGTATACATATCCGCCACCGTCGGCACTCCGACTGCAATAACAGGCACTCCGAAAAGCTTTTCGGAAAGTTCCTTTCTTGTGTTTGCCACTCCGCTTCCCGGAGAAATTCCCGCATCTGAAATCTGAATCGTTGTTCCGAGCCGTTTCACGTCTGAACACGCCAGAGCGTCAACGGCTATTATTCCGTCGGGTTTTATTTCCTTGCACACTGCACGGATTATTTCTGCCGTTTCTATGCCTGTCTGTCCGAGTACTCCGCCTGCAAACGTACTTACACGGCGGAGTGATTTAATAAAACCGTCTGTTTCGTTTTCAAGTTCTTTTTCAAGGTGACGTGTTGCCAGTATTTTTGACGTAACGGCAGGACCGAGTGCGTCGGGGGTAATATCGCTGTTCCCCAGTCCTACAACAAGTATATCACCGTCGGGAATGAATTTTATAATTTCCTGTGCAAGTTCGTTGACCATATTTTCATATGCGTCCGAAAAAACCGTTAAATCCTGACCTTCAAGCGTTACATAGCGACCTTTGCCTTTTCCGAGAGTTTCGGTGTAGCTGTCATCGTCAAGTACAATTTCCGTTATAATGAAAGTGCCTCTGCGTGTATTGATATGAACTTTTTCGGAACTGTTCCCGTCGGGAAAATGTTCAAGTGCAAGGTCTGTGCGTATATTCATAAAAAATGCCTCCTGTTGTGCAATATGCTTTAATTGTGGAAAAAAATCTGTCATATTATTTCGGTTTTGCCTATTGCAAAATGCGTCAGAAAATGTTATAATTGTAATTGTCTCAGTAGGACAGGTGTGCGTTGCACCTGCCGGAGTGTGCGGATTTTATTCTGCACGCTTATTATCTGTAAAATGCGGACGTTTTATACAGTCCGTGAGATTCAAGGAGGTGTAACAAAATGCCAAACATTAAATCTGCAAAGAAGAGAGTTAAGGTTAATGCAACTAAGGCTGCTGCAAACAAGGCAAGAAAGTCAAATCTCAAGACTGTTCTCAAGAATGCCGATAACGCTGTTGAAAACAGAGAAGAGGCTATCAAGGTAGCTATCAAGAGAGTAGACCAGGCTTGTGCTAAGGGTCTTATGCATAAGAATAAGGCTGCAAGAAAAAAGTCTCAGCTTGCTAAGAAGCTCAACGCTGCCGGCTAATCTTTTTACTGATAAAATGCAAAAAAATATTCCCTGCGACAACTCACGGTCGGCAGGGAATTTTTTTATTTTTCTAAATTTCTTTCAAGGTATTCGGGGAACGTTTCGGGTTTTCCGATTCCATTGTATGCTGAAACGTATGCGTAGTAACTCATGATAAGAGTAGCATCTACGGAATCTATAAAACCGTCGCCATTCACGTCACCGAGAAGTCTGTCATCTTTGGCGGTTGTGGTGGTGGTTGCAGTATTTGTTCCTGTCTGAGTTAGTGTTCGTGATGTAGATGTTGTAGTGGTTGTAGATGTGGTAGTATAGGTAGTAGAAGTAGATGTAGTAGAGGTAGTAGAAGTAGATGTGGTAGTTGTAGTAGTAGAGGTAGTGGAAGTAGTAGTTGTTGTAGTTGTATTTGTTGTTGTAGTTGTTGTTGTAGTGAATTTCTGTGGTATTTCACCAAGTGACTGAAATTTATGACTATATTTTTCTGCATATTCCTGTGCTTTTGAACCATCATATCCATATATGGTTGCAGTTTTGTTTATTGTATTTATGTTTTCGTAAATGCTGCATCTTGGGTGCAGGATTGTTATTTCTTCAAGGGTTGTACAATTGTAAAAAGCGTTCATGTCAATATAAGTTACATTTTCAGGTATAATTATAGATGTTAATGATTTACATGATGAAAATGTAAATCTATGAATATATTTTATATTTTCAGAAAGCTTTACTGATTTTAATTTTGAACAGCTTCCGAAAGCGTCGTCACTGATATATATAACGCTGTCAGGTATTGTTAATGATGTAAGACTGCTACAGGCATAAAATGCAAAATCACCAATGCTGGTTATACTGTTCGGAATAGTAACAGATTCTAATTGACGACAAAATTTAAATGCATCTTTTTCAATACTTGTTACTGCTATACCGTTAATTTCACTTGGAATAACAACATTTGTTGCTGATTCGTCGCAGTCTGTAATCGCAATAGTTTTTTCTTCTGAAACAATATAAGTCAAATCTCCGTAAGTTTCCGCCGCATTAGCCGACATGGAAGC
>JAGAQS010000228.1 GCA_017622635.1 Ruminococcus sp.
GACGAATGTGTAAGGGACTACGTTATGAGTTTTGAACAATCGCAGGAACTTTTCAGAAAACTTACAGACCTTATTGATTATCTTATTCCGCTATATGTTCACGAGGGAAAAAGTCAGCTTGTAATTGCTTTCGGCTGTACGGGCGGAAAACACCGTTCAATTACGTTTGCGGAACTTATGTCACGTCATCTTACGGAAAACAATTACAAGGTTCAGAAGTATCACCGTGACATAACAAAAGATAAAAAATTCTAAAATATTGTCCGTATGTGTCCGAAGTTTTTCAGGATGTGTGCGGACAATTTTCGGAAAGGACTGATTTTTTAATGTCTTTCTCAAATGATGTAAGAAGTGAGATATGTTCTTCAATATGTGACAAGGAAAGACGTTTTGCGTGTCTTTACGGAATGTTACTTTTCTGCCGTACACTCACCCCCGAACATATATGTTTTCAGAGTGAGAGCAGAGTTTCCGCTGAATTTTTCGGAAAACTGTTTAAGAATGTTTTTAAGGTGAGTCCGGATTGTAATGAAAATGCACGCAGGGACGGTATTGTACTTTACAGTTATGATATTTACGACAAAAAACTTATAAGTGAAGTTTACAGTACGTATAAATTAATAGACTCGGTAAGGACTATAAATTCAGAAATTATTGTGACAAACAGCATAGGTGAATTTACGGCAGGGATTTTTCTTTCATGCGGAAGTGTAAACGACCCCGCCAAAGAATATCACCTTTAATTTGCAGTGCCTACAGAAGTTCGGGCGGAGGAACTTACCGTACTTCTGGGCGATATAGGAGTTAACGCAAAAACGGCTGTACGTCGTGGACAGTACATTGTATATATAAAGGACAGTGAATCAATTGAAGATACACTGACTTTTATAGGGGCACAGAAATGCACACTTGAAATAATGAATGTCAAGATTTACAAGGACGTTCGCAACAAGGCAAACAGGCTTGCAAACTGTGATTCCGCAAATATAGACAAGGTTGTCAATGCTGCCATTAAACAGACCGAAGATATACGTTTTATCGAATCGTCGGACGGTCTTGACAGTCTTTCCGACGAACTGCGTGAAGTTGCGGAAATACGTCTTGAAAATATAGACATGAGTCTTAAGGAAATAGGGGATATCCTTTCAATAAGCCGTTCGGGAGTGAATCACCGTTTTAAGAGAATCGCAAAAATTGCGGAAGATATAAGAAACAGAGGTGTTGACAATGAAAGACAATGAATTTGTGAATCTTCATGTACACACGGAATACAGTTTACTTGACGGTGCGTGCCGTATAAAGAAACTTATTGAAAGGGTTAAGGAACTGGGACAGACCGCCGTTGCGATAACAGACCACGGTAATATGTACGGTGTGGTTGAGTTCTGGAAAGAGGCGGAAAAAAACGGAGTAAAAGCGGTTATCGGGTGTGAAGTCTACGTTGCACCGAGAAGCCGTCACGATAAGGACGGCAGGATAGATTTATCACCGTCTCACCTTATACTGCTGTGTGAAAACAATGAAGGTTACAGAAATCTTGTAAAACTTGTATCGGCTGCGAGTATAGAGGGATTCTATAACCGACCGAGAGTTGACGTTGAATTACTGAAAAAATATCATTCGGGATTAATATGTCTTTCGGCGTGTCTTGCGGGTGAAGTTCCGAGACTGCTTTTAAACGGC
>JAGAQS010000229.1 GCA_017622635.1 Ruminococcus sp.
CCATGACTTTTTTGTCACGGGGCATATTGCTTATTACTTATTGGTAAAAATTGGAATGATGTTGACTGCAAGAACGGCAACGAAAAGAATAATTGCAAGAGTTCTTGTAATCTTGTTGAGGATAGCCTCTTTTGTTCTTCCCTCATTTTTACCGTAGAAAGAATCTGAACTTGCACCCGTGAGTGCAGCGGTCATACTGTCCTGTGATTTCTGGTCCTGTGAAAGACAAATAATGATAGTTACCAGACAAACGAGGAGAATTAAAATTCCTCCTGCGACTTCTAAAGTACTCATATGAAAAACCTCCGGAAAAATAAAAATACGAAATATTTCAAATATCCCTTTTATTATAACATGATTTATTTTATAATGCAAGTGTTTTCAGGAAAAAAAACAAAAATTTTTTGCATATATGCTTGTGCAAAACAGACAAAAAATATTCATATATATTCAAGTGATTTAAGAATAAAGAGCCACGCCGTAAGAGTGAACGCACTGCAAAGTGTTGTAAGCATTACGGCAAAAG
The DNA here is from genome assembly GCA_017622635.1 of Ruminococcus sp. Taxonomy (GTDB): domain Bacteria; phylum Bacillota; class Clostridia; order Oscillospirales; family Ruminococcaceae; genus Ruminococcus. The sequence continues at coordinate 527 of JAGAQS010000229.1, forward strand.
CTGTTATTGTACCCTTGTGACCGAAATTTTTTGACATTACAAAACAACTTCCTGTTGTCGCACTGCCGAGCATAACAAGTATTGCAATAAGTTTTTCACCCCTGAAACCGAGTTTGACGGCAATCGGCAGGAATATACCGCAGAACAGTACAAGTTTGATAAAGACAATACCGAGAGTGACAGGCAGTTTGCCCTTAGCGTCCTCAAATTTAAACGACGCACCGAGTGCGATAAGTGAAAGGGGAGTAGCCATATTTGCGAGGTACGAAACGGATTTTGAAAGTATAACAGGTTGTGGGATTTCAAGCAGTGACCATATAATTCCAACGGCAATACCGAGAATAATGGGATTTGTAGCAATGCCTTTCAGGGTATTCAGAAACAGTGCTTTTTTTGACTTTGTATTGTTTTTGTCGGAAGAGGTCAGCGAAAGTGTTATGACTGCGATTATATTGTAAATCGGTACAGTTCCGACAATCATCAGGGCTGCCATAGTTGCCTCACCGTAAATATTTTTTACAAAAGCAATTCCGAGTATTGCGGCACTGCTCCTGTAAGATGCCTGAATGATTTCACCTCTTTCACATTTGTCCTTGTTCAGAAGTGAATAAAGACAGGCAATTCCCACGCTTATAAGTGTGGCGGTTATACAGAAAACTACAAATTTTGTATCCCATACCGCACGGAAGTCTGCCGTTGACAAGTCCATGAACAGCAGGGCGGGGAGAAGTGTACGGAAAACAAATTTATTTATCTGAGCTGTAGAGCGTTCGTCAAGCAGTTTTACTTTATGGACAAACCAGCCGAATACCATCATCATGAATACGGGTACAGTCGCATTCAGACTGAACATTAAATTTTCAGCAAACAATTTTTTTCATCACCTTAGAAAATATCTTTTTTGGCTTTTATATGACGGCGTATAAGTACAAATATCATAATCATTATACAAAATACAAGAAATACGGGAACAAGCCATTTATTTGTTGTTTCGTCTTCAGCGGACTTCATTTCCGTCCAGAGATTCTGCATTTTTAGATTTGCATCGTCAGACAGATTGACGAAAACCGTAGTTTTATCTGCTATAAACTGACTGTCGGGATATGAAACGGGACTTTCACGTACATCTTCGTCAAGCATATCAAAAGCCGCCTGATGAGGAGTTGAATAACAGATATAATCAATGTTTGCAAAAGCAATGTCGGGTTCGCACATAAAATTTATGTACATTTCAGCGGCTTCTTTCTGTCTTGCCGACGACGGTATACACATAGCGTCAATAAAAAGATTCGTTCCGCTTTTTGGTACGACAAAATTCAAATCTTCGTTTTCTTCAAGTATGGTGAGTGCATCACCTGCATAGTACGGAGCAATAAGAGCGTCACCTGCACCCATTTTGTCAAAGATTTCGTCCATAACGTAACCCTGTACAATTTTCTTTTGCTGTGTCAGTTTTCTTGCCGCATCTTCCAGTTCGTCGGGATTTTCGGTATTGAGTGAATAACCCTGCATGAGTTCGGCTATTGCGAAAGCGTCACGGGGGTTGTCAAACATAAGAATCTGGTCGGCATAGTCCTCATTCCAAAGCAAATCCCAGTCTATATCTTCTTCGGGAATATCAATCATTGTCTTGTCGTATATGATTCCGACAGTTCCCCATGTATACGGGACGCTGTATTCATTTGACGGGTCATAAGCCTGATTCCTGAAATTGTCCATTATGTATTTGAAGTTTGGAATATTGTCCATGTCAAGCGGTTGGACAAGTTTTTCATTAATCATCTTGCTTATCATGTAATCTGACGGAATAATCACATCATAAGTCGCACCGCCGCCTTTCAGTTTTGCATAAAGTTCTTCATTGGTGGCATAGTTTGTGTAGTTGACTTTTATTCCCGTAAGTTTTTCAAATTCACTGTTAACGTCAAGCGTTCCCTCGTCTGCACCTGTAGATATGTATTCACCCCAGTTGTAGACATTTATTGAAAGTCCCTTGCCTTTGAAACGTGTATAATATTCAGGGTCGGAAACTGTAAGTGTCTGCACGGAAACTTCTTCGTCTTCTTCTGTATTTTCCTTTACCGACGAACCGCATGAAGTCAAAAGACTTACTGTAATGAAAGATGCGGTAATAAGTGTAAGTATTTTGTTTTTCAAAAGTCAGTCCCCCTTGTAACCGTTTTTCTTTGCGGTTTTGTTTTCAATGGCGTTTTTCACAATTAGAACTATAACGACAGCCACAAATATAAGAGTTGAAAGGGCATTGATTTCAGGGGAGACTTTTCTTCTTGTCATGGAGTATATTGTAATGGGGAGAGTCTGAGAGGTTGAACCGCTTGTAAAATAACTTACAACAAAATCGTCGAGGGAGTATGTAAAAGCCATTAAAAAACCACTTACAACCCCTGGCATTATTTCAGGCAGTACAACTTTTCTGAAAGCCTTTACGGGACTGCAACCCAAATCCTGTGCCGCCTCAAAGATGTGCGGATTCATCTGATTGAACTTAGGCATAACGTTCAGTATAACATACGGTACATCAAAAGTTATATGTGCTATAAGAAGTGTTACGAAACCAAATTCAAGATTCATTCTTGCCGCAAAAAATACGAACAACAACATAAGCGATACACCCGTAACAATTTCGGGGTTGATGATAGGCATATTTGTTATATTCATTACAATTGATTTCGGTACTTTTTTCATGTGGTGTATTCCTATTGCGGCAAGAGTACCGAGAACAGTTGAAACAATACTTGCAATTACGGCAATTATTGCTGTATTTATAAGTGAGGAAATAATAATTTTATTGTGAAAAAGTCTTTTGTACCAGTCAAGCGTAAAACCACTGAAAACGCTTCTGCTTTTTGTTTCATTGAAAGAAAAGACTATCAGTACAAAAATAGGAACATACAGGAAAAGCAGTACAAGTACAAGATATATTTTACCGAGTTTTTTCATACAGACCTCCTTTTTTTACATAAGAACCTGTTCGTCGGGGTCAAACTGATTCATAACTGTCATGATAACAAGTATAATAACCATGAGAACAAGTGAGATAGCCGCTCCGAGATGAGGATTATAGGCATTTCCGAGGAACTGCATTTCTATAAGGTCACCTATGAGAAGATTTGAACCGCCCCCGAGCATACGGGAAATAATAAACGTGGAAATAGCGGGTACAAATACCATTGTCACTCCCGAAGTGATTCCGGGCATACTCAGAGGAATAACCACCCTGAAAAGTGTTGAAACGGAACTGCAACCCAAGTCAGAAGCTGCCTCAAAAAGTGACTTGTCTATTTTTTCCATGACAGAATAAAGAGGAAGTATCATAAAAGGCAGGTAGTTGTAAACCATTCCGAGAACCACAGCCCCCGATGTGTTTATAAGTTTTACGGGTTCAAAACCCATGAGTCCGAGCAGGTGATTGATAATGCCGTTGTTTCCGAGAAGTGTCATCCATGCATAAGTACGGAGCAGGAAGTTCATCCACATCGGGAGCATTACAATCATAAGCATAGTACCTTGTTTGTGCTTGTCCATTCTTGACAGTATAAACGCTATGGGATAGGCTATAACAAGGCATATTGCGGTTGCTATGAGTGACAGCCATATCGAACGCACAAATATATTTGCATACTGTCCGACATCTGAAATATATTTCATTGTAAATTCACCGCTGTCGGACGTAAAAGCAAAGTATGCTATCATGAGCAGGGGAACAAGTATAAACACTATCATCCACACAAGGTAAGGAGAAGAAAAATATTTCAGTTTCATTATGTATTGTCCTCCGTTTTTTTCATAATGTGGATATCGTCGGGGTCGAAAGCCATTCCGATTACAGAACCGACGGGACAGGCTTTTGTTGAGTGAATAAGCCATTTCTTGTCCACGCAGTCAACGCACATTTCATAGTGAACGCCCTTGAATACAACCGATTCAACCATTCCTGTAAGTTCGGCGTTTTTTTCGGGAATTACTTTTACATCTTCAGGACGGATTACAACGTCAACGTGTTCATTCGGTGCAAATCCTCTGTCAACGCACTGAAAATGTTTTCCCGCAAATTCAACAAGACAGTCCTGAATCATAGAACCGTTTACAATGTTGCTTTCTCCGATAAAGTCCGCAACAAAGGCGTTTACGGGTTCGTTGTATATATCCGTCGGAGAACCTATCTGCTGTATATATCCGTTGTTCATTACAACTATGCTGTCACTCATTGTGAGGGCTTCCTCCTGGTCGTGAGTAACATATATAAATGTAAGTTCAAGTTCTTGCTGTATACGGCGTAATTCTATCTGCATTTCCTTTCTCAGCTTCAAATCCAAAGCACCTAAAGGTTCGTCAAGCAACAGTACTTTCGGGTGATTTACCAACGCACGTGCAATTGCAACACGTTGTTGCTGTCCGCCTGAAAGACGGTTCACCGAACGTTTTTCAAATCCCATTAAATTCACCATTTCAAGCATCTCACATACACGTTTTCTTATTTCCTTTTCGGGAACTTTTTTTACTCTGAGTCCGAATGCTATGTTTTCATATACATTGAGGTGCGGAAAAAGTGCATATCTCTGAAAAACCGTGTTTACGTTTCTTTTATGCGGAGGTACTCCGTTTATACGCTGACCGTCAAAAAAAACATCACCGCTTGTCGGTTCAAGGAATCCTGCTATAATACGGAGAGTAGTTGTTTTTCCACAGCCCGACGGTCCGAGAAAAGTTACAAATTCCTTGTCTTTTATATCAAGGTTTATATTTTTCAGAATTTTTTCGCCGTCCTCAAATTCAACTACAATGTCTTTAAGACTTATAATATTTTCCATTTATTTATTCCTTCCGGTAAAAATTTCATATTTGTGCTTACCTAAAATATCCCCCGTGGTTTTTTCCATGGAGGATATATCATTTATTCTTCTTTGTTTTCTTCTTCCTGTTCGGCAGTTGCTTTTGCAAGGGCTTCATTTTTCTTTTTTGCTATTATCTCTGCTCTTATTGCCGCAATGAATGCAACAAGCATATATAATACAAGTACTCCTGCTTCACCTATAATTAACGGCATTGTAACGTTATCCATAACAATACTTAATGTTGAACCTATTGAATTTGAGGCAGGAACAAGAATTGTGTAGGCATTCTGGAATGTAACGTTTTCATAGTAGTCATCTGCTGTAAGCTTGATATTCTCTATAAGGTCGGAAATTTTTTTGTTCACATCATCAAGCTGTTTGTCAACCTGTTCAATTTTGTCGGGGGCGTTTGCTGTACTTTTCTTGAGTGCGGCGAGTCTTTCCTTGTAATAGTTTATATTTTGTTTGGTTGTTGCGAGAGTATTTGTAAGGTCAAGTTTCTGCTGAATCATCATATCATACTGTTCGG
>JAGAQS010000230.1 GCA_017622635.1 Ruminococcus sp.
ATCATTTTCGTTACTGAATACTGACGGTGCAAAGCGGACTGTACCGTTTTCCGTTCCGAGCTGTGTGTGTGCAAGTGCGGAACAGTGATAGCCGGCACGCAGACAGTATCCGTTCTGTGCAAGAAGTGAAGCGGTTTTTTCGGGCATTACCCCTTTTATATTGAATGACACTATCGGTACATAGGAAGATTCGGGATTTCTGTATATTATAATATCCTTGTTTTTACGCAGGGAATTTATAAAACTACGGCATATTCTTTCCTCATGGGCAAATATTTTTTCCCTGCCTACTGAATTTATAAATTCTATACCTGCCTTTATTGTCATTGCACCCGTAACATTCAGAGTACCGCTTTCAAGGCTGTCGGGAAGAAAATCGGGTTGAATGAGGCTTGAGGACGCACTTCCCGTACCGCCCTGTATAACAGGTTTTATTTTATATTTTCCGTCGGTGACAAGAAGACCCGTTCCCGTGATTCCGTATAGACCCTTGTGACCTGCGGTACAGAGTATATTTATACCGTCACTCAGTTTAACGTCAATGACTCCGCACGCCTGTGCCCCGTCGGCAATGAAGCATATATTTCTTTTACGGCATATTTCGGCTATTTCACGGTAAGGAAGAATCTGTCCCGTTACGTTGCTTGCCAGTGTACAGACAATGGCTTTTGTATCGTCGTGAATAAGTGAACGGAAACTTTCAACGGTTCTGCGGTCGTCGGGATAAACCTGTGCTATCGACAACGTTATTTTTTTGTTTCTTGCGAGTTCGGCGGCAGGACGTGATGCGGAGTTATGCTCCATACCGCTTATGATTAAATGACCTCCGCCGTACATTACTCCCTGTATTGCCATATTGAGAGCATGGGTGCAGTTCAGTGTGAATACAACGTTTTCAGGCTGTGCGTCGAAAAATTCCGCAATGGTTTCCCTTGCTGAATATACCGCTTCGGAAGTACGCATTGCAAGGGCATGACCGCCCCGTCCTGCATTTCCTCCGAATTTTTCCATAGCGTTTACAGCTGCTTTCCTGACGTTTTCGGGTTTCGGATAAGTTGTGGCGGCATTGTCAAAATTTATAATCATCATGCACCTCCGTATTCCCTGACAGTATACGGAACTGAATATTTTTCAAGAATTTCAACGGCTCTGCGACAGTCACTGTAAATATGGAGGGAATAGCCGCAGCCGTCTTTTGAAGTTGTTTCGTTTCTTTTGATTTCACAGGGATACCCTCTGGCTTTGAGCAGTTTTTCACCTTTCTGAACATAGGTGTATGAGGGCATTGACAAAATACAGGTTTTCAAAAGTATCACCCCTGACATCAGTATGCACAGTACAGTACATTTGTGATACACTTTATTATATGATATTTTTATAAAAAATGTGAAATATATTCATAAGAACATTATTTATTATTCCGAATAAAATAAAAAGGGACACCGTAGTGTCCCTTTTGTTTTTATTTATTATTCAGCGGATAAAGTATCAAGTTTTTCAGAAGTCATCGGGAAGTCTTTGGGTGTGATTGTTCTTGATTCAACGTACTGAATAGCGAGAGCGTCCGAGTTGGTGATACCGCCACCGTTGTCAATAACGTCTGCATTGAGTTTGCCCTGTTCTGTAAGCTGATACTTGTCAGGGTTTGCGATTGACTGCATGATAAGTACGGCATCATTGATGTTTACTTCACCGTCTTCGTCAGCGTCGCCCCATAATGTTACTTTGTGTTCGGGAGTTGTAGTGGTTGTAGTAGTTGATGTGCTTGTTGATGTGGAAGTATCGGTAGTTGTTGCAGAAGTTGTAGTTGTTGTGGTAGTGGTTGCAGAAGTGGTAGTAGTTGTTGTAGTTGTTGTTGTCTGAACGTCGTAGTAAACTTCGATATTATCTATTGAAATTGCATCTTCAGCACCGTAATAGTAACCGAAATAAAGTTCACCTGTTGGGTCAACAAAATTTGTCTTGCTGTCAACGCCTGCGGCTGCTGTAGGAACAATCCACATTATTACAGCCTTTTCGCCTGCATCAAGTACACAGTAGTCGCCTTTTTCCTGGAACCAGTATTCTTCGTCGGTAACAGCGTCTGCCGTAACGCTTGTTCCTGTATTGTAAACGAGCTTATCTACTTTTGACTTTGCGGAAATGTCGAAACGGATAGCGTAAACGTCCATAGTTTCGTCAATGCCGAGGTCTTCATATGATATATGGAGGGCGTTTTTGGTTTCGTCCTTATGTTCAAGCATTGCGTTTACTTTTGATGAGATTGAACTTGTGTAAGGAACTGTTATGGTCTTTGTATATGTGAGAACTGCGTTTGTGAGTTTTACTGATTCAACCTTTGCGGGTTCTGTAGCATCTTCGGGCTGTTCAGCCTTAGTGCCGTACCAGTACTGGAATGAAATTTCGTCGTCGGGCTTTGTATTTGTATACGGCTGAACTTCTGCGGGAACTTCCCAGTATGCCTGAATGTAAGTTCCTGCACCTGTCATTGTAGCACCGCCTGAGGGCTTTATTTCAAACTCAACGCCGGCTGCTTCAAATTCTTTCAGCTGTTCTTCACCACAGTCATTGTACCAGTAACCGGCTGATTCCTTGCCTTCGATTCCTGCAAGTTTCTTTGCATATTCCGTATCGGCAGGAGAACCCTGTTTTACGTTGAGACCGCCACCGTACATGAATGTATCAACTTCTTCGTCCGATTCGATAGTAGCAGTAAGTGATTCGATTGTTACGCCGTCCATATCGCTTATACCAAAATCGGAATACTGGAATTTATGGCTGTTAATCGGGTCATCTTCTGTAGGTACTTTACCTGCTGCGGCATATGAGTCCTCATCGTAACCCTGTGTAAGAATAATCGGATTTTCGCTGAAATCAACCTGTCTTGCAACAGTTGAGGAAATTGTAGCTGTACCGTCGCCGTTGTCCTTGAATGACCAGTTGTCACCGTTTGTTGTTTTGTTGTTGTGGGGAACGTTTTCAACGGGCTTATTCGGGTCTGGGTCAGGATTCGGGTCGGGGTCGGGAGTAGGTGTAACAGTACCGCTTGAAGCTACTTTGTCAATGGTGACTGTGCCGTCTGTTTCGCCTGCATAGTAGTTTCTGAATTCAAACTTTCCGGGATACTGGTCTGATGACGGATTATATGAAAGTTCAAGTTTTGAAACGTCGAAAGCAACGGTCACGGGAGTACCTGCTGTACAGGCTATTTCGGTTGATTTTATGTCAACTGTTCCGTTCTTGGAATCAACGAAACCTTTTTCGGAGTCATATTCAAGCCAGTACGGTGAGTCCTTGATTCCGATACCGAAACCGTAAACGAAATTACCTGTGAAATCAGGTGTAAACGTTACATATATTGTCTTGAGACCGCTTGTGGCAACGTCAGCTATATAGCCGGTATATGTTTCTTTTACCCCGATACCGGAAGAAGCTTTTTTGACGGCAGTGATGTCAATCGAAGGTGATGCGGTTACAGCTCCTGCGGGAACGGAAATCATTGCGGCAGGTACGCACGAAGCAGCCATAACAAGACTCATAACGGAAGTCTTGAACCGTGTTGAAATGTTTTTTTTGCTCATGAAAATCAATCCTCTCTAAAAATATTAATTAATTGTAAACGTTTCCTTATGTCTAAAGAGATTATAGCACAATATGTATATTAATTTGTTACCAAATTATTAACAAACGGTGATTGTTCAATGAAAATCCATAATTTGTACAAAATTTGTGTATACTATCTGTTAACAATTACTAAATGTATACGTCCTGAAAGTCGCAATTGAAAATTTGTTCCCGATTTTTATTGACTTTAATAACGGAATATTATATAATTATTAATGTATAACCCCTTAATAATTTCACATAATAATTAAAAATATTATGAAAGAGGGTATATATTTTGGAAATGCAGAACAGGGACGAAAAGACCGTTGCAGAAGAAAAAAACGATGAATCAAAGCTTATTGAGGAAATGGGTCAGAGCGTTTCGCAGAACTCAAAGCACCTTATTCACTGTCTTTCGGTCATAGGACAGATTGAAGGGCATTATGTTCTTGCGGAACAGAACAAAACAACCAAATATGAACACATAATCCCTGCACTTGTTGCCATTGAACAGGACAGGAGTGTTGAGGGACTGCTTATAATACTGAACACCGTCGGCGGAGATGTCGAAGCAGGTCTCGCAATTGCCGAACTTATCGCAGGAATGAAAACGCCTACTGTTTCGCTTGTTGTGGGCGGAGGTCATTCAATAGGCGTACCGCTTGCCGTGAGTGCAAAACATTCTTTTATTGTTCCGTCCGCCTCAATGACGATTCACCCCGTACGTATGAACGGGACGGTTCTCGGAGTTCCGCAGACACTTTCATATTTCGACAAAATGCAGGACAGAATTATTAATTTTGTTACTGCAAACAGCAGTATAAGTGAAGAAAAGTTCCGCAGTCTCATGATGAACACTCAGGAACTTGTGCTTGATGTCGGAAGTGTACTGGAGGGCAAAAAAGCGGTTGAACTCGGTCTTATTGACGAACTCGGAGGACTCAGCAACGCTATGGAGTGCCTTTACAGCATAATTGAAAATTCAGAAAAGAGATATTTGTAAATTAAAGTGGGCGGACGCTGTTCGCCCGTAAAATTGTTTATGTGGAGAATAAATATGGCAGAATCCAAAAAGAAAAAACCATCGGGAAAAAAATCAAGGAATACCAAAAAAGAACCGTTTAAATTTGCACCGCCCCTGAATGACAAAAATCATTTCTGGTCTGTAGTGCTTTTTGCACTGGGAGTACTTGTCTTTTTTATGACGTTCGTGAAAGGTTCGGACGGCTGGCTTGCAATACATAATTTTCTGCTCGGCACTTTCGGATTTTCAGTAATTTTTGTTCCTGCTATTCTGATATATACTTCCGTTCAGATAGGAATGGAAAAAAGTCAGAAATGTATTGCAGACCGTGCAATATGGGGGATTGTTCTTATTTTGCTTACAAGTGCGGCAATACAGATTTTTGCGGTCGGTGCGTTGCCCGGTAAGGAATTTTCGGGACATATAGAAGAACTTTACAAGGACGGTATAAAACTTGACGGCGGAGGTGTTGCAAGTTATCTGATTGCAGGTCCTTTGCTTAAAATTTTCGGCGGAACAGGTGCGAAGTTTATCACAATAATGTTTTTCTTTGTGGTTCTTATGCTCCTTACGCACAAAAGTCTTATAGAGTTTCTTGAATGGCTTACAAGACCTTTCCGTAATTTCGGCAGGGTTGTTCAGGGACTTTACAGTATGTTTATGGGCGGTGACTTCAATGACGTTTTTGAAGAAGATGACCTGAATGACGATATTGAAAAAAAATCTTTTGACAAAGACCTTGAGGCAATTGAACTTGTAAACAAACGTGACGAACCGACTGAAATTTCCGTAACCGTTCCGTTGAGGGACGAGCCTGAGTCTGAAACTTGGTTTGATGTTCCGCTTGAATCCGACAAACTTATACATGAACAGACAGAAGAACCTGAACCCGAATCCAACCCCAAAAAGAAGAAAATCAAACCTGTTTCGGAAAGTTCAGACACGGAAAATTCTGACGCAAATCTTGATGAACTTATTACACGTGCGGCAAATGAACCTGAGAAAAATAATTTTTCGGACGAACCTGTTCACGAAAAAGTAAAAAATGCTCCCTACAGACTTCCGTCAATGGAACTTCTTGAACTTCCTAAGAAAAGGCTCAACAGCGTTGAGGCAGCGGAGGAAATGCGTGAAAAAGCTGATATAATAGTGAATACGCTGAAAAGTTTCAAAGTTGAAGTACGGATACGTGATATTCTGCGTGGACCTTCAATAACACGTTATGAAGTTCAGCCGGGTGTGGGGGTACAGGTAAAGAAAATAAAGAGCCTTGAAGATGATATAGCACTTAATCTTGCGGCACAGGGTGTAAGAATAGAAGCCCCCGTCCCCGGTAAATCCGTTGTGGGAATTGAAGTCCCGAACGAAATCAAGGATACCGTCACAATCAGGGAAACACTTTCTTCTCCCGAGTTCCGCAACTCAAAAAGTAAACTTGCTTTTGCAGTCGGTAAGGACATAGCAGGAAACATAATAATAGGTGACATTGCAAAAATGCCACACGTTATTATAGCAGGTACTACGGGTTCGGGTAAATCCGTATGTACACGTTCGATAATAATGAGTATTTTATATAACGCAACGCCCGACGAAGTAAGGCTTATACTTATTGACCCGAAAATAGTTGAATTTAAAGTGTTTGACGGTATACCTCACTTACTTATACCCATAATAACAGACTGCAAAAAAGCGGCAGGTGCTTTGAACTGGGCAGTAAACGAGATGATGCGTCGTTATCAGGTTTTTGCGGACGCAGGTGCAAACGACCTCAAATCATATAATTCATATGCAAAACAGAATGAAGATATTCAGACAATGCCGCAGATTGTCGTATTTATCGACGAATTAGCCGATATGATGCTTGTTGCGGGAAAAGAAGTTGAAGATTATATCTGCCGTCTTGCACAGATGGGACGTGCCGCAGGTATTCACCTTGTTATCGCAACGCAGAGACCGACAACAGACGTTATCACGGGTCTTATAAAAGCAAACATTCCGAGCCGTATCGCACTGTCTGTTATGTCGCAGGTCGATTCACGTACCATTATCGACATGGCAGGAGCGGACAAACTTCTCGGAAACGGTGATATGCTTTATATGCCTATCGGTACAAGCAAACCCGTGCGTATTCAGGGTTGTTTTGCGTCCTCGAAGGATATAAACGCAACTCTTGACTACATACGTGAACAGGTTCAGGGCGAGTATGATGATGATATTATGCAGGCGGTTGACAGTTTTGTACCACAGACAAAGGGTGCGGGCAGCAGTAATGAAGATTACGGAAACAACATGGCACTTACAGATGAGGACTTTGTGGAAAAGGCTATTGAAGTGGCTGTTAATAACGGTCAGCTTTCAACGTCAATGTTACAGCGTAAACTCAAACTCGGTTATGCGAGAGCCGCACGTATTATGGACGAACTTGAGGAACTCGGTGTTATAGGAGCAAGTGAGGGAGCAAAACCACGTAAGGTGCTTATGTCAAAAATGCAGTACGACGAAAGAAAATTAAGAAAACAGGAGGGGAATTAAATGCCTGAATTGATTGAAAAACTTATGGAAGACGGTTACACGGAAGAAGCAAAAGAACTTAAAGAATACTACAGAAATGCCATTATTTTCTGTGTTAAGGAAATCAATGACATTCCGACTGGTGCAAGCAAAGTGGGCGGTTTTCCCGATTTACCGCCTGAGATAGAATATCCCACAATGTCGGCATATACAGAAACGTGGTTAATTGGCGAAAATAAGGGAAAACCCCGACATTATGAAAAATCCGCCATGCAGTTAGTCGCACAGATTAATCTGTATGAACTCGCCGAATCGGGTGCGGACGTTGAAAATCTTCTGCCAAAAACGGGTATGCTTTACATATTCTGGAATTTTGAGTTTGAAGAGTGTGACTATAATTTTATCTACTGGGACGGTGATATGTCAACGCTGAAACGCACGGAAACTTCTGAAAAGTATACAGCTGAAGTGATAATTACTTTTGAGGCACACGAGGAATATGACGCAAGCAGTGTATATTATGAAAAACTTAACGAACTTGTTTCGGATTATGGCTATGACCCTGATGCACTTGCTGACACGGGAGATAAACTTTTAGGCTATCCGGCAGGTGTAAATTGTCCTGAACTTAATGAGGGAGAAATACTTCTTTTTCAATACCGTTATCAAGAAGGTTGTGTGTGGGCGGAATACTGGACAATGAGGGAAGAATACCTGAAAAAACTTGATTTTTCAAAAGTCTCTATGGATTTTGATACGGATTAGGAGGTGATATTTTTTGTACAACGGATTTTTACCGGTTTCAAGAAAGGAAATGGACGAACTCGGTATCAAGCAGTTTGATTTTATTTATATAACGGGTGACGCTTATGTTGACCACCCGAGTTTCGGGGCGGCTATTGTAACACGTCTTATTGAATCACTGGGATTTACAGTCGGCATAATTTCACAGCCTGACTGGCATACGGACAGGGATTTCAGAAAATTCGGCAGTCCGAAATATGCTTTTCTTGTTACTTCGGGAAATATAGACTCCATGGTTGCACATTACACAGCCGCCAAAAGAAAACGTTCCGACGACGCTTACACGGCAGGAGGAAAGGCAGGAAAACGCCCCGACCGTGCTGTTATAGTGTACTGTCAGAAAATACGTGAATATTTCGGGAACGTTCCGATTGCTATAGGCGGACTGGAAGCATCTCTGAGACGTTTTGCACATTATGACTACTGGGACGATGCTGTCCGTCCGTCAATTCTTGTTGACAGCGGTGCGGATTTGCTTATGTACGGAATGGGTGAACATCAGATACAGGAACTTTGCACACGTCTTGCAAACGGTGAAAATATCAGGGATATTCACGATATACGTGGTACTTGTTATCTTACAGAACCCGTGAATACGCCTTTGGGTTCGGCACAGTGTCCGTCGTTTGAGCAGGTGAGGGACAGTAAGACAGAGTATGCAAAGGCTACCAAAATTCAATACGACTGGCAGGACGAAGTTTACGGAAAAACTGTAATCCAGCGTCACGGTAATATGATGTTTGTGCAGTTACCGCCTGCATACAGTCTTACAACGGAAGAACTTGACCATATCTATTCACTGCCCTATATGAGAGCATACCACCCGTCATATGAAGAACTGGGGGGAGTTCCAGGAATTGAAGAAGTACGTTTTTCAATTACGCATAACAGGGGTTGTTTCGGATACTGTAATTTCTGTTCAATAGCGTTGCATCAGGGACGGCGTGTAACGTGCAGAAGTGAGAAGTCAATACTTGAAGAAGCCGAAAGAATAACACAAATGCCCGATTTCAAGGGTTATATTCACGACGTTGGAGGTCCTACGGCTAATTTCAGAAGTACATCATGTGAAAAGCAGTTAAGCAAGGGACTTTGTATGGGTAAAAAATGTCTTGCACCAGAACCATGCCCCGCACTGAAAGTTGACCACACTGAATATCTTGCTATTCTCCGTAAAATCCGAAAAGTAAAGGGCGTTAAAAGGGTTTTCATACGTTCGGGAATACGTTATGACTATCTTATGAAAGATAAAAACGACGAATTTATGCGTGAACTCATTAAGTATCACGTAAGCGGACAGCTTAAAGTTGCACCTGAACACTGTTCGGCTGTTGTTCTCGACAAAATGGGTAAACCTCATATTGAAGCTTACAAGGCTTTTCAGAAAAGATTTTACGAAATTACAAAGGGTATCGGTAAGGAACAGTATTTAGTGCCTTATCTCATGTCGTCTCACCCTGGTAGTACACTGAATGAAGCAATAGACCTTGCTGTTTTTCTGAAAGAAAACAAAATCCGTCCTGAACAGGTACAGGATTTTTATCCAACCCCCGGGACGATTTCAACAAGTATGTTTTATACAGGTCTTGACCCATACACTATGGAAAAGGTTTATGTGCCGAAAACTCCAGAAGAAAAAGCAGAACAGAGAGCGTTGTTACAGTATTTCAAACCGCAGAACAGGGAAATAGTTTTAAAGGCACTGAAAAGGGCAGGACGTTATGATTTGATAGGTACATCACCGAAATGTCTTGTTGAGGATACGGCAAAAAATAACGGAAAGGCAGGCGGTAAAAATTGGCGTTCAGACTCACGGACGAACAGAAAAAAGAGCTCGGAAAATACGCAAAACAGGCAAAAAAGAAGTACGACAACCAGTCATCGAAGCAGAAAAGGAAAACCATGAAAAAAATAATTCCTGCTGTAATAATACTTATAATTGGCTTTGCTGTGTGGTATCTTTCGGGAGGTACGGGAACAGAAACGGACATTGAAAAACTTTCCGTACATTATATAGATGTAGGACAGGGCGACAGTATATACATAACGTCGGGCGGTGAGGGTATGCTCATTGACTGCGGTGAATCGGGAGATACGGACAGTGTTATTTCATATCTCGACAATATGGGCGTTACAAAAATTAATTATGTTGTCGGTACGCACCCTCATTCTGACCACATGGGCGGTATGAGTAAAATTATTGAACATTATGATATAGGTGAAGTTATTGTCCCGCATATTCACGACAGTGACACACCGACCACGAAGTATTATGAAAAATTTCTGACTGCCTGTTCTGTAAAAGGTCTTTCACTTACAGAAGCGGAACTCGGCAGGAAAATTGAAGTCGGTGATGCTGAACTGAAAATAATCGCCCCTGTCAGTGAAGATTACAGCAACGCAAATAATTATTCTGTAGGTTTCATAATGCATCACGGTGACAACAGTTTCATATTTACGGGTGATGCCGAGGAACTCGCAGAAAACGAAATGATTGAAAGCGGAAGTCTTGAGGATATAGATGTTTATAAAGCAGGTCATCACGGCAGTGACACATCATCTTCGGAAGATTTTCTCAATATAATAAAACCCGACTATGCGGTTATTTCATGCGGTGAGGGAAATTCATACGGTCACCCGAACGACATCACAATTGAAAACCTCAGTAAGTTTACCGATAAAATCTACAGGACTGATATTGTCGGAACGGTTGTATTTACTTCTGACGGAAAAGAACTGACAGTTACGGAGGAAAAGGCACAATGATGATAATAGACCGATTTGAGCAGGATTTTGCAGTAGTCGAAACAGATGAGGGAATTATTGATGTATCAAGAATGTATCTTCCCGAAAATGTGGCAGAGGGTGATGTTATTTTACTTACCGAAAACGGATATATAATTGACAAACAGGCAACCGAAAAAAGACGTGCGGAAATTCGTGAAATGATGAAAAGGCTGATGAAAAAATGACTGATATAATTATAATAGGAGGCGGAGCGGCAGGCTGTTTTGCGGCTGTTCACGCTTCACGCTACGGAAAAAGCGTACTGCTTTTTGAAAAGAACGAAAAACTCGGACGTAAACTCCGTATTACAGGAAAAGGCAGGTGCAACGTCACAAATAATTCCGACGTTCAGGAACATATGAAGAATATACCTGTAAATCAAAGATTTATGTACAGTGCGTTTTCTGTATTTGACGCTTATAATACTATGGATTTTTTTGAAGAAATAGGCGTGCCTCTTAAAACAGAACGTGGCAACCGTGTTTTTCCCGTGAGTGACAAGGCAGACGACGTTGCAGACGCTCTTGTACATGAAATGAAGAAAAACGGTGTCAAAGTTATCAACAAGCGTGTAACAAAAATACTCACTGAAAATAACGTCTGTAAGGGAGTAAGGGCAGGCGGTGAAGAATATTATTCAAAATCCGTACTTATAGCGTGTGGCGGAAAATCCTACTCCGCTACGGGTTCAACGGGTGACGGCTATTCACTCGCCGAAAGTGTCGGACATACCATAACGGAAATAAAGCCAAGCCTTGTACCGCTTGTTTCGCCTGACAAATATTGTTCTGAAATGATGGGTTTGTCCTTAAGAAATGTTACATTGAATTTATATGACCATGACAAAATAATCTATTCCGAACTCGGTGAAATGCTTTTCACGCATTTCGGCGTTTCAGGACCTCTTGTACTGAGTGCAAGCTCACATATAAGGGAAATGGAACAGAACAGGTACAGGATTTTAATTGACCTCAAACCTGCACTTTCCCCCGAACAGCTTGATGCAAGAATACAGCGTGATTTTGCGGAAAACTTAAACCGTGACTTTGCAAACGGTATCAGAAAATTACTTCCTGCAAAGCTTATACCTGTAATTATAAAGCTGTCGGGAATTTCACCCGAGCAGAAAGTAAACGGCATTACAAAAGAACAGCGTCACAGATTCGGTGAACTTGTAAAGGCGTTTCCTGTAAGGATTTCGGGATTCCGTCCCGTTGATGAGGCAATAGTGACAAGCGGAGGTGTTTCGGTAAAGGAGATAAACCCGAAAACTATGGAGTCAAAAATTATTGACGGTCTTTTCTTTGCGGGGGAAGTTATTGACGTTGACGCATACACGGGCGGATTCAATTTACAGATTGCTTTTTCAACGGCATATTCTGCTGCACTATATATGTAAAGGAGTTTTTGAAAATGAGTATAAATATTGCAATTGACGGTCCTGCCGGAGCAGGTAAAAGCACTATTGCAAAAATGGTTTCCGCACAGCTTGGATACATCTATGTTGACACGGGGGCATTGTACAGAACCATTGCACTTTTTATAAAGGAAAACAATATTTCAGATAATGATATTCCGTCATCACTGAAAAACGCAGACGTTTCACTTAAATTCATTGACGGCACACAGAGAGTATTTTTAGGTGACAGAGACGTTTCGGGACTTATAAGAACACCCGAAATTTCTATGGAGGCTTCGAGAACGTCCGCAATTCCTGCCGTGCGTGAATATCTTTTCGGAACACAGCAGAAAATCGCAAAGGAAAACAATGTTATCATGGACGGCAGGGATATCGGTACTGTTGTACTTCCGCACGCTGATGTTAAAATTTTTCTCACCGCTTCGGCAGAAGAACGTGCAAACAGACGTTACAAAGAACTTATGGAAAAACCAAACTGTCCTTGCTATGAGGAAATTTTAAGCGACATTGTTGAACGTGACCGCAATGACATGAACAGACCCGTTGCACCTCTTAAACAGGCAGACGACGCTGTTTTAGTCGATACCACGAATCTTACACTTGAACAGTCGGCAAATGAGATTATAAGAATAATAAACGAAAAGACAGGCAGGTGATATTGATGTTTTATTCTGTTGCAAAGTTTCTTGTAAAAATTTCCATGAGTATAGCTTTTAATCTTCATTTTGAGGGCAGGGAAAACATTCCGAAAGATACCGCCGTTATATATGCCTCAAATCACCGTACAAATGCAGACCCTCCGCTTGTCGGCTGTGCGGTTTACGGAAAACACGCTTTCATGGCTAAGGAAGAACTTTTCAGAAACAAACTTTTCGGCGGTCTGATTAAAGCACTGGGAGCGTTTCCTGTATCGAGAGGAAAGGGTGACAACGGTGTTATTGATACGGCTGTTGAGGCACTCAGTTCAGGTAAAAGCCTTATGATTTTCCCTGAGGGTACACGTTCAAAAGACGGTAAAGTACATAAGGGTCATGCGGGTGCGGCACTTATTTCCGCACGTTCGGGTAAACAGATAATTCCCGTTGGCATTGTGTTTGGTGAAAAACTGAAATTCCGTACAAGAGTTACCGTGAAATACGGCAAGCCCATAAATCCGGCTGACTATTGCGAAATATGTGACGAACCCAATCCCCGTCAGCTTGTGAAACTTAAAAATCGTTATATGGCTGACATAAAGTCTCTTGTTGAGGGTGAAACGGAGGACGGTAACAATGAGTAATATCACCGTTGCCAAATCCGCAGGTTTTTGTTTCGGAGTTGACAGAGCCGTCCAGATGGTGTATAATGAACTGGAAAAGGGTACGAAAGTTGCAACGCTTGGACCTATTATACATAATCAGGACGTTGTAAACGATATGGCAGGACGTGGTGCAAGGATTGTCAATTCAGTTGATGAACTTGAACCCGACGAAACAGTTGTGATACGTTCTCACGGTGTCGGCAGGGAAGTATATGAACAGATAAAACGGAAAGGCAACAGAATGCTTGATGCCACCTGCCCGTTTGTTTCAAAAATTCACAGGATTGTCGCACAGAAAACAAAGGAAGGCTGTTTCATTCTTATAGCAGGTGACGCAAATCACCCTGAAGTGCAAGGAATCGTTGGTCATTGTGACGAAAATTGCCTTGTTTTTAAAGACGATTTTGAGCTAAAAGACTTTTTTCGGAATCGTGAAAAAAATTTCAAAAAAACTCTTGCTTTTGTTGCTCAAACGACGTATAATATATTAATATGGGAAAAGTGTTTAAAGGAGATTCCGGAGAACGCAAAAGACATCGTTATATTCGATACAATATGCAATGCCACAGACGCAAGACAGACAGATGCACGTGAGCTTGCTCAGAGGTCTGACATTATGCTTGTTGTAGGCGGTAGGCATAGTTCAAATACCGTTAAACTCTATGAAGTGTGCAGCCGCTACTGCAAAACGTATCATATAGAAAATTCGGAAGAACTTCGTACTTTAAAACTGCCCGGTGCTGAAAATATCGGCATTACTGCCGGAGCGTCCACTCCGGCTTATATAATTAAGGAGGTACAAACCAAAATGGCAGAGATTGAAAAGGAAATGAATCAGGAAGAGGAGAATTTCGAGGAATTACTCGACCAGTCATTCAAGAAAATACATACGGGAGAAAAAGTTAAAGGCACAGTTGTTGCTGTAAACAATACAGAAGTTATTGTTGACCTTGGCACAAAGCATACAGGCTATGTTGCTCTCAGTGACCTTACAGATGACGCTTCAAAGAAACCTGAAGATATTGTAAGCGTAGGCGACGAAATTGAACTTGTTGTTATTAAGGTGAATGACGCTGAAGGTACTGTTGCTCTTTCCAAGAGAAGAGTTGACGAACAGGCAGGTTATGAAACAATTGTAAAGGCTAAGGAAGAGGGAACTGTTCTTGAGGGCATTGTACAGCACGTTGTAAACAGGGGTGTTACTCTTAATGTTCATGGCGTGAGAGTGTTTATCCCTGCTTCACAGACAGGTCTTCCCAGAGGTGCAGAACTTGAACAGCTCCTCAAGAAGAAAGTTGAATTTATGATTATTGAAGTTACTGAGGGCAAAAAGAGAGCAGTAGGTTCAATCAGAGCCGTACAGAACGCACGTAAGGAAGAGGCTAAGGCTAAGTTCTGGGAAACAGCTGCTGTCGGCGATACTTTCACAGGAAAGATTAAGTCTCTCACAAGCTTCGGTGCATTCGTTGACCTCGGCGGAATCGACGGAATGGTTCATATTTCCGAACTCTCATGGAAGAGACTCAAGCACCCGAGTGAAGTTGTAAGTGTCGGCGATACACTTGAAGTATATATCAAGGAACTCGACAGGGAAAACAACAGAATTTCTCTCGGTTACAAAAAGGCAGAGGACAACCCTTGGGAAATCTTCATGAAGAATTATCATGTTGGTGACGTAGTTAAGGCTACTATCGTTTCTATCACTTCTTTCGGTGCATTTGCTCAGATTATTGACGGTGTTGACGGTCTTATCCACATCTCCCAGATTGCCGACAGAAAGGTTGAAAACGTTAAGGACGTTCTTTCTGAGGGCGACGAAGTTGATGTTAAGATTATCGACATTAATGAAGAAGACAAGAGAATCAGCATTTCTATCAGAGCTTTACTCGAAGATAACGCTGACGACGCTGAATAATTCTGATTTTTCAGTAATTAAACGGGGACTGTGATTTTTTGCAGTCCCTTTTGTTTTGGTATGGAGAATATATGGAAAGATTTTTAAAAGCTCAGGAAACACAATATATTAATGCACTCGCAGAAATAAAAAACGGAAGAAAAACGTCTCACTGGATTTGGTACGTATTTCCACAGCTTGAACAACTCGGCAGAAGCAGTACAGCTAAATATTATGGTATAAAAAATATTGACGAAGCAAAGGAATATATTTCACACCCCTTACTCCGTGAAAGGCTTGTTGAAATTTCTGAGGCACTTCTTGATAATGACTGTTCGGCAGTTAAAATACTGGGGTATACAGATGCAATGAAAGTAAGGTCGTGTATGACGCTTTTTCACTGTGCTGACCCGTCAATAGAAGTTTTCGGCAGGGTTATTGATAAATTCTATGGCGGACAATATGACAAGTTAACTCTTGATATTATTAAAAGTTGACTGCAAACGAATAATTTTATAAATTTTGTGATTCTTTATTGACAAAATCAAATAAATATTGTATATTAAAATTATACTATTAACGGAGAGGGGTTAGTATTTATGATTTTCAAAAAAATTGCCGCAACGGTTTCGGCACTTGCACTTTCGGCAGGAATGGCTGCTTATATGCCTGCAAATACTGTTACGGACATTAACGCAAATGCCGCAGATGTTGAAGTAAACTATGCAGAGGCATTGCAGAAGTCAATGTTTTTCTATGAAGTTCAGCAGGCAGGCACTTTGCCTGAATGGAACGAAGTTTCATGGCGTGCTGATTCCATGCTGAAAGAGGACGGTACACCGTCCGACGTTATTGACGGCGGTTGGTTCGACGCAGGTGACCACCTGAAATTTGCTCTTACAAATGCCTATTCGGCATCTGTTCTTTCATGGGGTCTTATCGAATACAAAGATGCAGTCAAGAAAGCAGGTCTGTATGACCTTTATCTTAAAAATCTCAAGTGGGGACTTGATTATGTTGCCGCCTGTGATTTGGGTGACAAGGTTATCGGTACTATAGGTGAGGACGGATTCGACCATGTATGGTACGGAAGTCCCGAAGTTTATATGAGAAAGTTCAATCTCAAAAACGATACGGAAGAAAGACCCTATGATACTATAACAAACTGTACCACAATAGCTGAAATGGCTGCTGCTATGGCTGGCGGTTACATTGTTTTCAAGGACGAAGACCCTGAAACAGCTAAAAGTTATCTCGAACACGCCGAAAGTCTTTTCAAGCTTGCCAATGACGTATGGGCTGAAAACGGTGCTGATGCAAATAAAGACCAGGGTGTTCAGGGTAAATATTACAATACTATAAACAATCAGGGTACGGACAATTTCATTGACGAACTTATGTATGCGGCTAACTGGATGTATATGGCAACGGGTGACCAGTCGTATCTTGACAAGTGCGAAAATGAATATATTCCGCTGTTCCCGAAAGAAAGTCAGTCAAGTGACATGAAATATACATGGGGCTTCTGCTGGGACGATACAACACAGGCAGCAGCACTTCTTTATGCCATAAATACGGGCAAGCAGGAATGGATTGACCATGTTTCACATCATCTTGATTTCTGGATAAGCGGTTACAACGGTAAGTCAATTACCAATACACCCGACGGAATGCCCGTTCTTCAGAGCTGGGGCGTTCTCAGATATGCAGAGGCAACGGGCTGGCTTGCAAAACTTGCAAGTGATACTATTTTCAAGGACGACGCACAGCTTTGTGAAAAGTATAATTCGTGGGCAAAGAAAATGATGGACTATGCTTTCGGTGACAATGACCTCGGACTTTGTTATGTTGTCGGAATGGGTGAAAAGAACCCCGTGAATATCCACCACAGAGGAGCATCGGGCATACATGATGACCACTGGAACGAACTCGGTACTCCCGAACCCGCAGAGGACGACGGCTGGCAGAGAGAATATGCACACGTTCTTTATGGTGCTTTGGAGGGCGGTCCTAATTCGGACGGTACTTTCAAGGACGACAACGGTTCATATACAAATACCGAAGTTGCTATCGACTACAATGCAGGATATACAGCCGCATTATGTGCTTTCCTCGACGACTACGGCGGAGAAAAACTTGAAGATTTCCCACAGCCTGAAACTCCTAAGTGGTCAGAATGGGAAGTTGCCGCTTCTCTTAACGGTAAGGGCAACAGCTATTCTGAAATAAAGACGTGGACAATGAACCACACCGCATGGCCTGCAAGAGTTGCAAAAAATATCAAGTACAGATATTATTTTGACGTTTCGGAAGTTCTTGCGGCAGGTCTTTCCGTTGATGATATCACCGTGAAAATCGGTTCACAGCAGTATCAGGAGGGTCAGCAGGGTTATGCCACTACTACAGGCAAACCGATAAAATATGAGGGAGACCCGTCGGGCAATACCTATTATGCCGAAATCGTGTTTGAGGACGGCAGAGCAATTATGCCTACAGGTCAGAGTGAACACAGAGACGAAGTTCAGTTCAGAGTTTCAATTCCCGACGCAGTTGACGGTAAACCCACCACGGGAGCATGGAACCCTGAAAATGACTGGTCTTATGAGGGCATTGAAGATGCACCGAATGAACTGAAATACAAGGCTGCACTCAATGACCATATCACAATGTATGTTGATGATGTTCTTGTGTGGGGTACTGAACCCGACGGCACTAAGCCCGACGTTACACAGCCTACAAAGCCTACCGAACCCGATACAACCAATCCGTCGGGAAGTGAAAAGGTTTCATATGGTGACGCTGACGAAAGCGGTGATGTCAATATAAATGACGCTGTATTAATCATGCAGACAATCGCAAATCCCGACAAGTATCAGCTTACAGAACAGGGCAAAATCAATACGGACGTTGTTGACACAGGAAACGGCATTACAAATTCAGACGCTCTCGCTATCCAGTACATTGAATCAAAAACAATAACACCGTCTGACCTGCCTATGACGTCAGCTGACCTCGAAAAAATACAATAAAATATAAATTATAACTTATTAATAATATATATCAAAAAAGGGAGTTCGTCTCCCTTTTTGGTTTTTTACAGATTGTATGAAATGCACAAAAAAAGTATAGTGCCATTAGAAGAATAAACGAAATTTAAAAAAGCTATTTACTTTTTTTTCAGGATATAATATAATAAGATTGGTAAGTAAAAAGGTTTGGTGCAAGTCTTTTTTAAGGACAACCGCTTACCGATATTTCTGATATAATCGTGGTGTTTGCACTGACACTGCGTTATAATTAAATTTATATTTTTCAGGGAGGGTATATAAATGCATAAAAAAATTTCCAGAGCAATTGCCGGAAGTCTTATGTCTGCTGCTATGCTCGCTACTGCCCTTACCGGAGTAGTCGCTCCTATGAGCGTATCTGCCGGTCAGGTACTTGGCGAAACAACTTTTGACCATAAGGCTCTTCCTTGGCATACTTGTGAAACATCACCTGCTAAACAGGAGTTCGACATTAAAGGTCAGGAATTCCACATTACTGTTAAAGTTCCGCTGGGTGGTGAAGAAGCTAAGTGGGACCTTCAGTTCCGTCACAGAAACCTTAACTTCAAGGCAGGTCATACCTACAAAGTAAGTTTCAAGGCAAAAGCCAAGAGAAACGGTATGATGATTAACTCAAAAATCGGTAACATCAAGGGTGACGAAGAATATTTTGAACTCGACGGTAATTCAAACGATATGCACATGGGACCGGATATGGGCGGTGACTGGGGCAGTCCTGTCAAGCTGACAACTTCATATCAGACTTTCTCAGGTACATTCACTCCTACTCAGGACCTTGAGGGCGTTGAGTGGGCATTCCACTATGCAAAGGATAATATCAGACAGCAGGGTGATGCTGTTGCAGGCGACGAACTTTGGTTCGATGATATGTCTATCGAATGTACAACCTGCGATGACTGCGATGCAGACCCGACTAAGTCATACGGTGCTACAAACCGTGACTACAGTACATACGCTGTTGACGACGGCTCGATGGGCGAATTTGGTGCAACAAAGAACTTCATTTCAGTAAACCAGATTGGTTACTATCCGAATCTTAAAAAGGTTGCAACTCTCGGTGATAACGCCGGTGATGTTATTTACGGCGGTACAAAGATAAGCCTCAGCGGTTCTTATGATTTTGAACTTGTTGACGCATCTTCCGGCTCTGTTGTATACACAGGCAAGACTTCTGAAGTTAAGGCTGATAAAAATTCAGCTGATAATGTCTGCAAACTTGACTTTACAGAATATGACAAGCCCGGCAGATACTATCTCCAGATTAAAGGACAGGACTGGAGGTCATTTGAATTTAATATCGGTGACAACATCTACAGTGATGAAAGCCACAATATCCTTACAAACTCTGTTAACTACTTCTATCAGAACCGTTCAGGTATTAATATAGAAGACAAATACTGTACATCAGGCGGTTCAGACGGTAAGGGTACAGGAATGGGTCACACAGGCGGTCACAAGACTGATACAGCTTCTATTCAGAAAATCTGGAAGAACGAGTATTCTTCTAAGGACGAGGCAACAGGTACTTATGCTTGTGGTACTCTTACTGCAAACGGCGGTTGGTACGATGCAGGTGACCACGGTAAATACGTTGTAAACGGCGGTATCGCTATCTGGACTCTCCAGAATATGTATGAAAGAGCTATCCAGACAGAAGAGGGCAAGAAGAAGTTCGCAGATGATTCAGGTACAATCGTAATTCCTGAAAACGGCAACGGCATTCCTGATATTCTTGATGAAGCTGCTGTAGAACTTGACTGGATTGCACAGATGAAAGTTACTTCCAGCGACAGCACATGGGGTAAGTATGAAGGTCTTTACTACCACAAACTCCATGACCACAAGTGGACCGGTCTTGCTACAAGACCTTGGGACTACGAGTCAGAATGGGAAACTGTTCGTATCGTAAAGCCTCCGACGTTTGCCGCTACTCTTAACTATGCTGCTACTGCTGCACAGGCTGCAAGACTTTGGGAACCCTACGATTCAGCTAAGGCTAAGACATACCTTGACAGTGCTAAGGAAGCATTCGCTGCTTACGAAAAGCACTGGTATCCTTATGACGATACAAAGACAACTCACCCGACTCTTAACTGTGAATGTTCTAAGGAAGAAATCAGAGAAGATTCACTCTATGCTCCTATGTGGCAGGCAAAGGGCGGCGGACCTTACGGTGACGATAACGTTCTTGATGATGCTTACTGGGCAGCTTGCGAAATCTTTGTATCTGCTTCAGAAATGGGCGATGCTGATGCTGCAACATATAAGGCAAAGATTGATGACGCTAAGTACGCTGACTACGCTTACGATGTAAAGACAAGAATGGTCGGCGGTGAAAATAAGGACGGTTCATTCACTTCATTTAACTGGGGTAATACTGCTTCCGCTGGTTCACTCACTCTCGCACTCCACAGCGACCTCCTTTCTGATGAGGAAAATGCTAAGGTTAAGGCATCTGTTACAGCTGCTGCTGATGAATACATCAAGTGCGAAAACGAAGAAGGTTACGGTATTCCTTACAAGTATGACGGTCCTGACTACAATGACCCGAACAACCTCGACCCGTCTGTTATGATTAACGGTTACGAATGGGGTTCAAACTCAATGGTTATCAACAACTGTATCGTTATGGCTTATGCTTATGACCTTACAAAAGATGTTAACTACATGAACGGTGTTGTAACAGGTCTTGACTACCTCTTCGGACGCAATCCGCTTTCTTACTCATATGTAACAGGTTACGGTACATATAAGGAACAGAATCCTCACCACAGATATTGGTCTTACGAACTCGACAAGACTCTGCCTATGGCTCCTGACGGTATTCTTTCAGGTGGTCCTAATGCAGGTCTTCAGGACCCGTATGTACGTGCTCTCGGATTCGTTCCCGGCGATACTTCTAACCCGTCACAGAGATGCTTTGTTGACTCAATTGAAGCATGGTCTACAAACGAAGTTACAATTAACTGGAACGCTCCTCTTGCTTGGATTTCTTCATTCATGCAGGACGAAGCTGCTAAGGCTGGTGGAAATGATGACCAGAATACATCAGACCCTAATTTAAAGGTAACATTATGGGGCGATGCTAACGTTGACGGAAAAGTAGATATCAGCGATGCTGTACTTATCATGCAGTCAATTGCAAACCCTGACAAGTATATTATTTCAGACCAGGGCAAGCTTAACGCTGACGTTATTGACAACGGCGGTGGTATCACCAACTCTGACGCTCTTGCTATTCAGTACGTTGAATCAAAGACAATTACTCCTGATAACTTCCCGATGACATCTGCTCAGCTTGATGCTTTGGGTGCTGAATAATTTTTAAATATAAGGGACACTTCGGTGTCCCTTATTTTTTTCTGAAAATGCTTGCATTTTGAAATAATTGGTGATATAATAATATAACAGTATAGTTGCGTATTATACATATTTGTTATATAAAGGCAGGCGAGTCAGGTGATAAGGAGCATGACAGGCTACGGCAGAGCTCAGAAAATACTCAACGGACGTGATATACTCGTTGAAATACGCTCTGTTAATCATAGATATTATGAATATTCTTCGAGGATTCCCCGTACTTACAGTTATATCGACGAAAAATTAAAGGCGTTGCTGAAAACTTCTGTTTCGAGGGGAAAAGTTGAAGTTTCGGTTACAATCAACAATATCGAGGCGAAAGAATCTGAAATTTCCATAAACAAAGCGGTTGCCGAGGGGTATATAAACGCTCTCAGAAGCGTTTCTGACGAACTCGGTCTTAAAGATGATTTGGTTCTTTCAAAACTTCTCAAACTTCCTGAAATATTTGTCGTTCAGAAAGCACCTGACAATCAGGAACAGGTATGGGCAGACATTGCAGAAGTGGCAGAAGAAGCACTTTCAAAGTTTGTTGAAATGCGTTCCGCAGAGGGTCAGAAGCTTAAAAGTGATATTATCGCAAAGGCTGATTTTATTTCAGGCATGGTTAAACAGGTTGAAGAACTGTCACCGCAGACCGTTGAAAACTATCGTAAACGTCTGTACCAGAAGCTTTCCGAAATTCTGGAAAACAAGGATATCGACGAACAGCGTATAATTACGGAAGCGGCGGTTTTTGCAGAAAAAATTGCGGTTGATGAGGAAACGGTGCGTCTGAGAAGTCATATATCACAGCTTAAAAATATGTTTGAGTCAGATGACCCGATAGGCAGAAAACTTGATTTCATAGTACAGGAAATGAACCGTGAAGTTAATACAATAGGTTCTAAGGCACAGGATTTGAACATAACAAAAATTGTTGTGGAAATGAAAGCCGAAATTGAAAAAATACGTGAACAGATTCAGAATATAGAATAGGTGAATTGTGAAATTTATTAATATTGGTTATGGTAATATGGTTTCTTCCGAAAGAATTGTGACAATAGTAAGTCCCGAATCCGCACCTATAAAAAGAATGATTCAGGAGGCACGTGACGACGGGCGTGCTATTGATGCAACATACGGAAGAAAAACAAGAGCCGTGATTGTTATGGACAGCGGACATATTATATTGTCGTCGCTGATAGCAGAAACTCTTGCGGCAAGACTTAATGAGTCAGGAGGTTCAGAAAATGAATAAGGGAATGCTTATTGTTTTTTCCGCACCGTCGGGCTGTGGAAAAGGCACAATGCTTGCTGAAATTTTAAAGTGTGGAAATTATCACTGTTCAATTTCGGCAACGACAAGAGACCCACGTGAAAATGAAGTTGACGGCGTGAATTACTATTTTATCAGTGATGAAGAATTTGAACGTAAAATAAGTGAAAACGCCTTTCTTGAGTACGCAGGGTATTGTAAACATTATTACGGCACACTCCTTTCGGAAGTTGACGACTATCTTGAAAAGGGTATCGACGTTATTCTTGAAATTGAAGTCAAGGGTGCAATGAAAGTAATGGAAAAAAGACCCGAAGCCGTTTCAATTTTCGTAGTTCCGCCATCGATAAAGGAACTCAGACGCAGACTTAAAAAGCGTGGAACTGAAAGTGACGAAGTTATTGAAGAAAGAGTCGCAGAGGCAGCGGGTGAAATATCCTCAGCCGAAAAATATGATTATGTTATTGTCAACGATGCTCTGGAGGACGCTGTAAATGATTTTTTCGCAATAATGCGTGCGGAAAAGCTTAAATCAGAACTTTCGGGCGATATTATAAATGAGGTGTTAAAAAATGCTTAGACCGTCAGTAAATCAGATTATTTCAAAAAATGAAAGTTGTTATTCACTTGTAATTGCGGTTGCAAAACGTGCAAGAGAGATAGCGGAAGAACTTTACGAAAGAGGCGAAACCCTTGAGGAAAAACCCGTAAAAACCGCCGTTGAAGAAATTGCAAGCGGTAAGTGCAAAATAGTAAGCACATCTGCTCAGACGGGTGAATAATGTCTCTGATTGCAGAAATTGCTGTAAGCGGAACGCTTTATTCGTTTGATATGCTTTTCAGCTACACTGTTCCGCAGAATATGAGGAAAGTTCAGTGTGGTTGCCGTGTACTTGTTCCGTTCGGAAAGGGAGACTC
>JAGAQS010000231.1 GCA_017622635.1 Ruminococcus sp.
ACGACTATATGGTGAAGAAAATCGAGGGTCTGAATCCACCTGCGGGAACGGTCAGCACATCAACGTATGCAGGTACGGATGGAAGTTACCTCAACAACGCTTTTATCGAAAAACGCAACATTGTGATACAGTTTGAAATGCGTGGGGTTAACATTGAAAAACGCCGTCACTGGCTTTACAAAGTGGTCGAACCGTCCCGATATATCAAGGTTTTCTATAAAACCGCAAACATTGATGTGTACACTTATGGATATGTTGAAACGTGCGAAATAAATAATTTTGAAACGTTCACAAGCGGTCAGATTTCCATTATCTGTCCCGATATTTACTGGTACGACTGTAAGCAGACGATTGCTTACTACGGGAAAATTATGGGGGCTTTTCACTTTCCTTTTCCGGAGAGTGACGAGCCTTTTCCTCTTGGCGTGTATGGTGAAAGCAGTATCATGACTGTCGAAAATGACGGCGACAAGGTAGGTTTTACTATCGAAATAACGGCAAGTTGTGCAGCACAGACGGTCACGATTTATAACGTCGGTACGGGTGAATATTTGCAGATTAAAGGCGATATTCAGCCAAATGACGTAATCACGATTACAACTGGAACAGGTAACAAGACTATCTCCCTGAATCGTGGCGGAGGTTACAGCGAAAACGTTATAAACTGGCTTGTCTATGGTTCAACGTGTCTGATGATGCATCAGGGAACTAACCGTTTTCGTTTGGAAGCTCCCGACGGTTTTTCCGCAAAAATCATACACACCAATGCGTATTTAGGAGTATAAAATATGTATATTGAAGTATATGAAATGTCCGCAACTCCCGGACCAAAACTTAATGTAAATCTTGTTGCAATATGTGACAGCTTTTCGTCGTTTCTGTGGGACGTTGAATATTATTCGTGCGGAAGTTTTGAGGTGTATATTTCGGCAACTCCCGAAAATCTAAGTATCTTCCGAAAAGGTCGTATTATCGGACGAAATGACGATAAAAGGAATTACGGAATAATCGAAAAAGTACAGATTTCCGCAGATTCCGAAAACGGCGATTATCTGACGGTTTCGGGACGTTTTCTGATGTGTCTGCTCGAAAGAAGAATCGTTTATCCAACACAATGTTATAGCTCAGAAACATCTTACGCTGATATAGTCAAAAACATAATACATCAAATCTGCATATGGGCACTCTCTACATACAGACGTATTCCGGGGCTGAAAATAGGCGAATATGTCCCACCGTGCTGGCAACAGACCACACACTTACAGGTCAGCTATGAAAACCTTATGGAGTGGATTTATAAAATGTGTGAAATTGTCGGCGGTACGGCAAATATCCGTCTTGAAAAGTCTGCGGACGACGAGTATTCACTTGTTTTTGAACTCTCACAAGGTACGGACAGAAGTGTTTCACAGAACGAAAATACACACATAATTTTTTCCGACACCTATAATAACCTGTTGTCGTTTGACTATATTATTGATACTAAAAATTATTGTAATACAGCATATATTTTCGGAGCCGGTGAAGGTACAAAGCGAAAAAATGTTATGTTTACTGTTGGTGAAAAAATGCCATCATTGTTTGATAGATATGAAATATATGTTGACGCAAAAGACCTGTCCGACGAAAAACAGGACGGCAACGAAACTGTAGAAATTCCAAGAGATGAATATCTTAATATGCTGCGTGAGCGTGGCAAGGAAAAACTTGTACCGATAACAGAAAAAAGCGAAAGCACGATAGCGGTTAATGACCGACAGTTCAAGTATAACAGGGACTATTTTTTAGGTGATTATGTGACGGTACAACATGAACGTTTCGGCTTGATACAGCCAAAAATACAACTTGTCGGCATGGTCGAAAGTTTTGACAGCAACGGCTATTCACTGACACCGACATTCAAAGGAGAGTGATTTTTATGGCATTTCACAGCGGTTTTTTTGACGCTAAAAATCTTGACAGAACGTACACGGCTGAAGATTTCACAACATACCTTTCAAGTTTGATTTGCAACGGAATTTTAGACACTTACGGCGATAATTTCGACCTTACTTCAACCGGTGAGGGCAGACAGGTTATTGTCGGAACGGGTAAAGCATGGATAAACGGGCATTATTTTGTGAACGACGAGCCGTATTTAATGGATTTTGCAGGCTGGCAAGACCCGACTTTTCCACGATATATTGCCATTATAATAGCCTGTGACACGTCCGACCTTGTTCGTAATGTATGG
>JAGAQS010000232.1 GCA_017622635.1 Ruminococcus sp.
CCCTGAAACAAATCTCTGCAACGAACACAAGAAACTCTGCATAACACTTTTCAGCAAGACAAAATCAACTGAACAGATTTACTTTGAACTGCGTGATATGCTTGCGGTTATTGCCGACGATATAAAGCACGAAACACTTTCATTTGAGAAGATTGAAGCGACACATTCGTATCAGCACCCCAAGAACCTCAATGCTGTTATCTGTGGCGGTAAGACAATAGGTGAAATCGGTGTTGTATATCCGACTGTTTCAAAGAAAATCGACAAAAAGGCTTCAATAGTCTATGCTGAAATCGACGTTGCGGACTTTGCCGTAATTGATTCAAAAAACATGACTTATGACGAACCGTCAAAATATCCCGAAATGGAAGTTGATTTGACTTTCATGTCCGAACGTTTTGCACCGATAGGCAAGACTATAGACGACATAAATTCACCGCTTGTAAAGAAAGTAAGCGTTGCCGATACGTATAAGGACGAAGCAGGAAAATCAATAACAGTGAGAATACTTTTCTCCGACAAAAACAAGACCCTTACACGTGAGGAAGTTTCCGCCGTTACCGACAAAATTATTGAAAATCTTGCATTACAGGGAATTTCCCTCAAAGCATAAAAAAATTCCCCCCTGTTCATATGAGCAGGGGGAAAATTTTTATTCCGACGGGTTGACGTGTACCATTATGTGTTTTACTTTCGGGAACTCATGTTCTATTGCCGAATGAACGTTTTCGGCTATTTCATGCCCCTCACTTAAAGTCTTGTTGCCGTCTGCATTTATTTCAATATCGGCATATATTTTGTTGCCGAAAATACGTGTGCGGAGCAGGTCGATGCCTTTTACGCCCTCCTGTGCAAGAACACATTCACGCATTTTTTCTTCTGTTTCCTCATCACACGAACGGTCAACCATTTTATTCATTGCGTCCCTGAAAATATCAACAGATGCCTTTGCTATGAATATACATATAACAAGACTTGCAACGGGTTCAAGTACGGGAAAACCCATTCTTGCCCCTGCGATTCCTATCAATGCACCGACGGAAGAAAGTGCGTCACTTCTGTGATGCCATGCGTCCGCCATTATCGCACCCGAATCAAGTTTTTTTGCATAGTATCTTGTGTACCAGAACATCAGCTCTTTTACTATAATTGAAACAACTGCCATTATAAGTGCAAACAGTTCAGGGGCTTTTATTTCACTGAAATTTCCGCCCGTTATGGTTTTCAGTGCGTCTGCACCGATAAACAGTCCCGTCACAAGCAGTATAACGGCAAGGACAATCGATGCGACACATTCCATTCTTTCGTGACCGTAAGGGTGTTCCCTGTCGGAGTCTTTCGCCGAAATCTTCACGCCTATTATTACAATTATACTGCTGAATACGTCAGATGCCGAATGTACCGCATCACTCACCATTGCACCCGAATGTGCCAGTATGCCTGCAAGCATTTTCAGAACTGACAGAACAATGTTTCCGACAATACTTACAACGGAAACCCTGACGGCAGTTTTTTCAAAATTATCCATAGTATCCTCCCGTAAACGCTTTAATTCTGATTTTCAAGAACTGCATTTACTATGCCCTGATATAAATAAGATGATTCGCTCGCAAATCCGAGACCGTGATATTGCGGGTTTCTGACCTGCATTACAATTATGTAAGAACCGTTCTGTTTGTAATTCAGATAGTCGCAGGAACTTCCTGCTGTATCGTTTGCGTTTCTGAGACAGCCTGTTATATAGAGAAAATCTCCCTCCCACGTTTCAGCTGTACCTGTTTTGGCATAGAAAGTGAAATTATCACCTGCATAGATACCGAGTCCCGACGCTACACCAAGCATACCGTCAAGAAGATTCTGTCTGTATTCTTCAGGAATTGTCGCAATAACTTCATTAGGCTGTGAACCGTTTTCAAGGACAGTTTCGGGATTATCCGTGTCAACGACGCTTTTCAGTACAAACGGTCTTACCATGTCACCGAAAACCGCTTCACGTCCGAGTGCCGAAAGATATATAGGACAGGTGAGTATATACGACTGACCGAAAGCACTCCTCCTCAAATCGTCATTGCAGGTAATTTCAATGTTGTTCTGAATGTCACCGAAATCGCACTGAATGTCAGTAACATAATGAAAAATTTCGTCAAGGTCTTTTAAAACGTCGTCCTTGCCTATCCGGTCAAATGACTTTGCAAAAAATATGTTACTTGAATTTATGAAAGCGGACGACAGACTTCTTTCCATAGGATAATAACCGTTTGTGTCATGGTCCCAGTTGACTATTGTTGCACCGTCGTCAGTCCATTCACCCTCGTCCCA
>JAGAQS010000233.1 GCA_017622635.1 Ruminococcus sp.
CAAAATCTTCATCACCGTTCAGGTTTCTGTGAATCAGGACAACACTTGTAATTCCGACAACAGCTATAACAAAAGCGGCAGCAGATGCGGCATATTTATACCATACTGCACGGTTATAGCGTTCTGTTCCCGAAACAACAATTTCCTCTCTGCCGTCGTCATCGATACCGGTGGAAAAACCGCTTTTCTTCATACATTTGTTTAAAATACGTTTTTTTGAATGTTCATCAAGTGCGGGATAATTTTCCGCTATTTCCTCAACTGAAATATCGTCAAGGTTATTCAGCTGTTCCATAAAGTCTTTTTTGCTTTTATTCATAATAATCACCATTCCTGAGGATTGTACCTATTTTCTTTCTTGCACGTATGCTTCTTTTCTGTACAGCACCTGATGTCATTTTCAGCATCTTTGCAATTTCGTTTACTGTACGATTGTAAAAATACTGATATACTATTATTGAACTGTCGGGTTCTCCGAGTGATTTAACTATGTTCCAGAGATTCTGACTGAATATACGTTTTTCCGCTTCTTCTTCGGTATCGTCGGAGGACGGCGGAATAGAAATACTTTCGTCATCTATATCCGAAAACATATTGTTTCTGCCTGTAATCTGTCTGAAAGCGTCAATAGCCCTGCGTTTTGCGATAGTACTTATATAAGACTTGAGACTTCCGCTATCCGAGGAAAATCTCCATGCGTTTCTGAAAAATTCAATCATAATGTCACTTACGCAGTCCTCAACGTCCTCTCTTGAACCGCAGTTACCGATTTTATTCAGAACTATTGCATATATGAGATTACCGTATTGTTCAATAAAATATTCATAAGCTTTCTGAGGGGAGTTTTCATATAAATACTCCCATTCCGAATCGGTCATTTCTTCACCTCCACCACCTGTTAATACATTCGCCCGATACAATAAAAAAGGACACATTTTCATATATTTTTTCTTTTTTATATGCACCTTTATATATTCTATCACGTTTTATTCTTTCACGCAAATTATTCACACAAAATTTACAGAAAATTCATATATTTTAATTAAAATATAAATATATATTTTCTCACATAAAAAAATGTCACATCTCATCAGGAAGATGTGTTATATTATACAGGACGTCCGAAAGAGGTGATTTGATGACACACGAAGATTCCGAAAAAATAAAAAAGATTTATGATATTTACGAACAGCCTATGTACAGAATAGCATTCGCTGTACTTAAAAGATGTGACCTTGCGGAAGATGCCGTTTCGGACGCTTTTGTCAGAATAATTGAACGTCTCAGAAAGATAAAAGACCCCGGAAGTCCGAAAACAAAGGCATATATAGTCAAGGTGATAAAAAGTACATCAATAAACATCTACAGAAAAAACAAACGCCTGCTTATACGTGAAAGTCCGATAGACGACAGTATACGACAGATTCCCGATATATCGCAGAACGTTGAAGAACACGTCGAGTCTGAAATGGACAGGCAGAACAAAAGAAATTTAATAAATACCCTTAACGAAACTGACCGTAATATCATAGACCTGCGGTGCGTTAAACAGCTTTCGTGGAAAGAAGTTGCGGAAAGGACTTCACTTACCGAAAGCAACGCACGGAAACGTTTTGAACGTGCGGGGAAACATCTTACAAAAATGAAAGGAGATTTGACTGATGAAAAATATGAAACTGCCGAACAGTGACGAATGGGAAAAAATAATTGATGATGCGTTTTCATCAGACGAATTACACACATTCTCCGAAAGTTACAACATGAAAAAGCATTCAATGCATTCAGTGCGGAAAGGAATTACTATGAAGAAAAATAATTTAATCATGAACCTGACAGTAGCTGCTGCGGCTCTTACTGTAGTGGCAGTCCCGACAGCCGTTTATATAGGTTCAAACGCAAATCATACACCGACGGCTACGGAAGTTTCAGACGAAACACAAACAGACGTTTCTTCCGAAGTACCTGAAATTACTTCTTCAGACGAAGTGACACTCGCCGAAAATACGGACGAAGAATTTGTTACGGAAAATGCAGAAGTCACTGTAACAGACGGTGAGGACGACGGACAGGTCAACGAAGAAACACACACTTTCACAGAAGAAAACATTGACTTTGACACAATCTATAACGTTGAATACGGCTGGTTGCCCGAAGGTCTTGAATATCAGGAAGATGATAGTCCCTATGGAAGAAAATTCCATAACTGGACTACTGAAGACGGTATGACACCCATTTTCTCAAGAGTTCCGGAAAGTGTAACATATTACGAAGATACAGGAAATCCCGAAATAGCAACTACAAAGGACGAATGGTTACTTAACGGCAAAACCGTTTCAATGTATTACAGAAGCACTTATATCCCTGATAATCCTGAATATAATTTCGGACGTATAGCATTTATATATTTTGACAATACGCCATATGTACTTCAATTATATGTAACCGACGGAATTTCGGAAGAAGATTTCAGAAAGATTATCGACAATGTAAAACTTGTACCGTCCGATACTGAAACAGCTTATATTTATACTCCATCTCAGAATGAACAGGAAAACACAGATTTCACAGTCGGTTCTTATGAAAATATGGGAATATCAGTCGAGGATAGTACTATAGCACAGGTTGGTGAGAAAGTCTATGAAAAAAATCCAGACATTTGGGGAAATGTTTCCGCTAAAGTAACCGGTGTACGCTTTGATAACGACTTCAACGGGCTTACAACCGACGGCATAGGCTTGGACGCTGATTACAGCGAGTATCTCAACGAAGATGGCACGCTTGTTGAAAATGTACGTAAGTGGATTGAGTTTGAAAATGGTACTGAAATTGAACACGGAACTGAAACAGTACCGATAAGCGTTATGACGGTA
This sequence comes from Ruminococcus sp., assembly GCA_017622635.1. Taxonomy (GTDB): domain Bacteria; phylum Bacillota; class Clostridia; order Oscillospirales; family Ruminococcaceae; genus Ruminococcus. The sequence goes on from JAGAQS010000233.1 coordinate 2,871, forward strand.
AACATCACCTATACAAACAACGGTAAAGAACATGTTGATGATTACTGCATATGTCCGACTTTACAGACAAAATATGACGGATATTTTTTCAAACAGCGTATATGCGATATAGTCAAAAAAGAATCAGAACTGGAAACCAATGGTATGGACTGCATTGATACTTTCAGACATCTTACTGCTGATGATATACACTTCTCATTCAGCTGTCCAAACCAGTCCGACAAAAACAACATTCACCTTGATGGCGGAGAGTCTACAGAAGTAACGCTTGCATTTATAGTCGAGGATAATTTACGTGACAATCTCTACCTTTCAATGAACGACAACGGTTATGTAGACCTTTCCAATATAGAATAACCTCCTTATAAAGAAACTCCCTGTAAAAAGGGAGTTTTTTATGTAGTCAGACTTTTATATTTTCACGTATCACGTTTTTTGCAGACGTTTTCTTCACGCATATAATACATACTATCGTGCAGTAAATCGCTGCAACAAGCCATGCTGCCTGGTCTGTGAAACATATTGCAAGAAAACCGTATTTCGGTACAAATTTCTTACTTACGAATATACGGGCGAACATCTCCAGTACACCCGAAAATATAGCCATTCCCGAATAACCTATACCCTGTATGCTCATACGGGTAGTATCTAAAATACCGAGTAACCAGAAAAACAGTCCAATATATACCATATATTCTGCGGAAGCGTCAAGCACTGCCGTTTCTGTACTTTTTACGAACATGAGTGAAAGCGGTCTGCCGAAGAAAATAAGAACAATACCGATTATTATTCCGTAAGCGGTATTAACTGCCGTACCTCTGATAATGCCCTGTTTTACCCTGTCCGTATTTCCTGCACCAAGGTTCTGACTGCTGAACACCGACACACCCGTTGCTATTGCGTCAAACGGACACATTGCAAGCTGTTTCAGCTTTGCAGACACCGCAAACGCCGACACATACACATCTTCAAGACTGTTGTTGGCGGACTGCATGACCATAGAACCGATAGCCGTAATTGAATACTGCAAACCCATAGGTACACCCATAACCAGAAGTTCTTTTACGGCATATGAATTATAACGGCATATATCTTTTGTGAGTTTAAGCAACGGGTACTTCTTCTGAATAACTATGAAACACGCTA
>JAGAQS010000234.1 GCA_017622635.1 Ruminococcus sp.
CAGTTCGTCAAAGATATTCAGGCTTTCACCGGAAATCAGAGAACAGGTGGACAATATGATTATTTCGGGAAATTATTCATGTCAGAAAATAGCCGACTTTATAGAAAAAAATACGGGCATGACGATATCGTACATGACCGTAAGCAGATATATGAAAAAATATTTTATACATAAATGAAAATGAAAGATTAATCTCATTGAATAAGTTTTTTGCAAACTTAAAATTGACATTATAAGATGATGGGCAATATGCCCTATATTTATAATACCACATAATTACTGAAATGTCAATCATTTGATAAAAAATTTTCAAAAAAGCATTTTATTTTTTATTAAATTATCAATACGTTTTCTGAATGTCCTGACATTTTTTACGGATTTTTCGGAAGTACTTTCAATCTTATTACTTAAACTTATAAAACATGGTACAATCACAGCATCAATAACCTCTCTAAAAAGATTATACGAATACGATTCTATATTATCAACCTTTTCTTCTAAAATATCTATTTTCTTTTCTAATATTTCGAGTTTTTCAAGTATTCTTTCATCATTTAAATTATTGCTGTTGTAACTTCCTGTGCGTCTGATTTCCGGAAGTACTTCGGAAGTTACCCAGTGTTTAAATTTTTTAGCGTCAGGGAGTTTCGACGACATAATAAGAGAATATATTCCACTTTCGTTGATGATTGTAAGCCCACGATTCGGGAAATTTTCTAAGGTTCCGTTTTGGAACCTTAGAAGTTCATGGTATATTTTTTTAGATAAAACTATTTTATCTTCATCGTCTACATGGTCGAACAATGCTTTTTTAGGTACTTCATAACCAAGGGCTTTAGCCACATCAATGCCAACAAAATACGGTTGACCATTGACTTCAAGAGTACGAATTTCACCAAACTGCTCATTTTTGAAAATCTGAATTTCATTCATTTTGATTACTCCTTTACATAAAATTATTTTATCTTTTTCATTAAAGTGTCAATACGTTTTCTGAATGTTCTGACACTTTTTACGGAGGTACTTTCAATCTTATTACTTAAACTTATAAAACATGGTACAATCACAGCATCAATAACCTCTCTAAAAAGATTATACGAATACGATTCTATATTTTCTTCTAAGGTATCTATTTTTCGTTCAAGCACTTTCTGGTTTTTGATAAGCTGTAAAAGTACTTCATTGTAAGATGATGTCATTTCCTTTGCCCTGAAATACGTTTTTACAATCTGTCTTTGTACGTTCCATGCGAGTTTATCAGTAAATGATTTTACGAGCATAAGATAACCATTTTCTGTAAGAAGTATAACACTTGACGGTGTACCTCCCTGAGGTCTTGTTATACCAAGCGTACGAATTTCGTTCGGTTGGTTTACAATAAAAAATCTTCTCCCTCTACAAAATATTCTCTATTTGTATTAAAGTTACGACGAGCCGTTCCCTCAGGTCTGTTGTGAACTTTGTCGATATCCTTAAAAGTCACAACACGCTGTCCATTGTACTCCTTAATTCTCACAGGTACATCATTAATGAGTTCATACATTTTAATCATTCCTTTCGTTAAATAAAAAAACTGCCGACAACAAAAATTACCGACAGTGAAAAAAAGTCTTGACAAAATCCACCCGTTATGATAAAATTATAAATAGGGCGTATGCTTGCAAGCTATTACAAAGTTAGTCGTGTAACTTTTGTTTTTAGTGTCTGATTCGGGTTTGGTAGACCTTTTTCAGACGGCGGGCAATATGCCCTGTTTTTATAATATCACATAATTACCAAAATGTCAATATCTTCATTCATAATGAAAAAATTATGATTCAACAGGTGTTTAAAAAAGTGTGTGGAAAATATGTGGAAAAAGTGTGGAACGAATAATTTACTGTTTGTCTGAAAAAACAGATACTTTTTTAATCAGTATGAATTGAATACCCTGAAATTCCATTCAAAAGCCTGTGGATTCCTGTTAAGATTTTCCCAGTCACTTTGGTCAGGAATATACTTTTTTACTTCATTAAGAATGAATGTATTATTATGTTTTATACATTCCAGTCCCCATATAAACCTCCGTAGTTTGCAGGCGTTTTCAACATTGGATACTTCCTGTGACATACTGTCAGACCATTTATATTCGCTTTCAGGAACAAATGAACTTTTCAGCAAGTATTTGTAAACTTCATGTAGTGAGTTTTTCGGGAGTGGTATTTCAAAATCTTTACTTGTGTAATTGATTTCTGAATATCTGTTTGCTATTTCAATAAGACCGTTCCGTATATATTCAAAATTCCACGTACACCAGTAACATATTTCAATATAGTTATCATCAGGAAAATCATAATCCTTGCTGATAATACGTCCCGTTGCCCTTTCGGTAATTTTTGCTTCAATGTATAAATCCAAACCCATATTTTCACCTCTTATAAAAAGGACAGACAATTAAAATTGTCTGTCCCTGTTTTTTTATCTTACTTTTTTAGAAATATCATCAATGAGTTTTACGAGTAAATCGTTCTGCGACATAGAGCCCAAATCGCCCTCACGTCTTGAACGTACGGAAACAGTACCGCTTTCAACTTCCTTGTCACCGACAGTAAGCATAATCGGGAGTTTTTCGACAGTAGCTGAACGGATTTTATAACCGACTTTTTCGGCTCTGTCGTCGATAGTTGCACGGATTCCTGCGGCTTCGAGTTTTTCAAGAACTTCGTTGCAGTAATCAAGGTGACGGTCTGCAACAGGAATAATTCTGACCTGTTCGGGAGCAATCCACAACGGCATTGCACCGGCATATTTTTCAATCATATATGCGAGAGTTCTCTCATAACAGCCGAGTGACGTTCTGTGAATAATATAAGGATTCTTCTTAGTACCGTCAACATCTACATATTCCATTCCGAAACGCTGTGCAAGAAGCATATCAATCTGAATAGTAACAAGTGTATCTTCCTTGCCGTAAACGTTCTTGTACTGAATGTCAAGTTTAGGACCATAGAAAGCAGCTTCGTCAATACCTATTTCGTATTCAACACCGAGGTGGTCAAGGATTTTAGCCATAGCGGACTGTGCTTCTTCCCACTGTTCAGCAGTACCCTCATACTTGTTTTTGGGATTTGCGGGGTCCCACTGTGAGAATCTGAATGTGCAGTCCTCAAGAAGTCCGACTGTATCCAGCATATATTTTGCAAGTTCAAGACAGTTTTTGAACTCCTCTTCAAGCTGTTCGGGACGGAGAATATAATGTCCCTCGGAAATAGTGAACTGACGTACACGGATAAGTCCATGCATTTCACCGCTGTCCTCTTTTCTGAAAAGCGTTGAAGTTTCGGTCAGTCTCATCGGCAGGTCACGGTATGAACGCTGACGGTTCAGAAATACCTGATACTGAAAAGGACAGGTCATAGGACGGAGTGCAAAACATTCTTTTGTTTCGTCGTCGGGGTCACCGAGAACAAACATTCCGTCAAGATAATGGTCCCAGTGTCCCGAAATTTTATAGAGTTCTCTTTTGGCAAGATACGGTGTTTTTGTAAGCAGACAGCCGTGTTTCTGTTCAACGTCCTCAACCCATCTCTGAAGCAACTGCACTACTCTTGCACCCTTTGGCAGAAGTATGGGAAGTCCCTGACCGATATAGTCAACGGTTGTGAAATATTCAAGTTCACGACCGAGCTTGTTGTGGTCACGGAGTTTAGCCTCTTCACGCTGTTTTATGTCTGCTTCCAGTTCTGCATTTTTCGGGTAGGCAACGGCATAAACACGTGAAAGCATCTTGTTTTTTTCCGAACCTCTCCAGTAAGCACCTGTACATGAAAGAAGTTTGAAAGCCTTAACGGGAGCGGTTGTCATGAGGTGAGGACCTGCACAGAGGTCAACAAATTCACCCTGTTTATAGAATGAAATAGGTTCACCCTTGCCTGCATGTTCTTCACAGAGTTCAACCTTGTAAGGTTCGTTCATTTCTTTCAGTTTTTCAACAGCCTCCTGTGGAGAAAGTTGAAACTGTTCAAGAGGCAGACCCTCTTTAACGATTTTCTTCATTTCAGCCTCGATTTTGTCAAGTTCTTCCTGAGTGAAAGGCTTTTCAAGGTCAAAATCGTAGTAAAAACCGTTGTCAATGGCAGGACCTATTGCAAGCTTTGCTTCGGGGTAAAGTCTTTTTACAGCCTGTGCAAGAATGTGTGAGGCTGTGTGCCAGAAAGTTTTTTTACCGTCGATACTGTCAAAAGTGCATACCTCAAAATCACAGTCACTGTCTATAACTGTTCTGAGGTCTTTGACTTCTCCGTTGATTTTTACACAGCATGAAGCCTTATAAAGCCCCATGCCGATACCTTTGATTATTTCGCTTGCGGGTGAAGCAGATTCGATTTCACGGATACTGCCGTCTTTAAGTGTCAGTTTAATCATGATTTTTTCTCCTTTTATAAATTTTAAACTTTTCCTGTTACTTCAATGCCGTTGTCCGCACCGAGTTCCATAGTAAGCGGTACAAGATAGCCGTCTGTACTGTCAACATTGAAACATACAACAACGCCGTCCTCGTCAACGTCAACATAAGCACTTGTAATTTGCAGGGATTCCGAAAGAGTTTCCGAGAGTCCGCCATAGTATCCCTCATCTGAAATAATTTCGGCAATTTTCTTTTTGTTGCGGTTCAGCTTGTCGAGTTTCTGTGCTATTTCGCTGAAATTGTCCATGATTTCCTGTTGTTCCTCAACATAGAAACGTACAGTAACATCATTTTCCCACAGTTTGTAGGTAATTTCGTAAGCTTCTTCTTTTTCGTTGTAGTGAATCTGATTCATGTATTCATCTCCTTGTAAATAATTTTACACAAAAAAGTCCCTCATACCCGAAAAGGCATAAGGGACGATTATAAACCGTGATTCCACCCTGATTCACACAGAAAAATTTTCCGTATCTCATTGGCTCGGTAACGGGAGCAACCGTTGCTTATTAGGCACTCTCAGAGGCGGTGTGCTTTATTTCCTGACGTTAACCGCATCACAGCAAACAGCGGTTTCTCTGAAAACGACACTTGTGAAAAAAAGCCTTCCTCGTCATTGATTTAATGTTGTTATAATAATACTATCACAAAATTTCTGACTTGTCAAGTGGGATTTTTTTAAATTTTGTAAACTTTTATTTTTTTAATTCAGAAACAAGTTTTTTGAAAGCGTCGCCACGTTCTTCAAAATTTTTAAATATACCATAACTTGCCGAAGCAGGTGAAAGCACACAGCTTGTGCCTGACGGTGTTATTTCGTGGGCGAGTTTCACAGCGTCGTCAAGGTGCTGAACATAGTGAACACGTTCGGGATTTTTAAAGTCAGTACTTTTAATCATGTCGAAAATACGTTTTCCCGATGTCTCCATACATATTACATTAACGTCCGATTCGTTCAGAAAATCAACAAGTGATGTATAGTCAATGCCTCTGTCCATACCGCCGATAAGAATGGTTTTCGGATTCGGGACACTTTTCAGTGCCTCAACAGCAGTGGCACAGGCGGTTGAAATAGAGTCGTCATAATAGCGTACTCCGTCCACTGTACCGACGTATTCAAGGCGGTGTGCAAGCGGATTGAAAGTACATAGAGCCTTTTCAAACTCCTCCTGCTCAACATAAAAGGACGTTATAAAATATGCTACAGCAATATTATAGTGATTGTGAACGCCTAAAAGCTTTATATTTTCAGTCGGGATATTATAGATATAATCATCCCTATGAAAATGAATTTTATTCGGAATACCGCTGTAAACGTAAATATCAGCGTTCGGATTCGTGACAGATATTGTATAATCATAAGCTCCGGTAAATTCATATTCAATGTCGCTGTTAATCAGCAGACAGTCATGTTGTTTCTGATGCAGATAAATATTTTTCTTTGCATTGTGATACTTTTCCATAGTGCCGTAATGGTCTAAATGTTCTTCATAGAGATTCAGGAAAACCGCCGTTGACGGTGAAACAGTCATATATTCAAGCTGATGACATGACAACTCACATACTATAATAGTACGTTCTTTAACGTCCTCCGCAATGTCAAAAACAGGCACACCTATATTTCCGACAAGATAGGTATCTTTTCCCGATTCTTTCAGTATATGATAAATAAGAGACGAAACCGTACTTTTGCCCTTAGTGCCTGTAATACCTATAATCTGTTCCCTGTAGACCGTAAAGAAAACCTGTGTTTCGGAAGTTATTTCGCATTTAAGTTCAGACGGACTTTTTTTCAGTACAATTCCGGGGGATTTGAAAACTATATCAAAACCGTCAAGACAGTCCTGATAATTTTCGCCTGTAATTATATTCACGTTTTCGGGCGGATTGCTTACGGGATTCAGGTCAGATATTGTGACGGATTCCGGTGAACAGTATTTATTGATAAGCCTGTAGGTTGACCGTCCCTCACGCCCGTAACCGAGTATGCAGACGGATTTGTTTTCGGTGTATTTTTTCAGATATTCCGTGAAATTATTCAAAGGAGTCTCTCCATTTCATTTAATAATATTTCCCTGAATTTTTCGGGGAGAAGATTTTCGTTATTGAAATTTTTGCAGTATTTTTCATTTTTTCCGTCAAGACTTTCGGGGTGATAAAAACCGTTTTTCCTGTACGTTTCAAGCAGGAAAGGCAGATTTCCGCCGTTCTGTTCACGTTCTTTTATAGCAAGCGAAACGGCAAGATTTACTTCGTCTATACTGCCGACACATTCAAACGGTTTATGTACGGATTTTCCGATAAGTTCGGTAAAATATTCAGTCATTGAAGTATCATTAAGCAGGTCTTTGCCGAAAACCGCCGTCAGTTCGTCATCAGTAAGAAAAGGCGACAGAATCAGGCACACAAAAAGACATTTCGGACACTCTCCGCACCATATATCAGGCGAGACCTTTCCGCCGAGATTACAGCTCCTGAATACAGGAAGATATTTCTTGTGGGAAGCAAACATCTTTGCAATCTGAAATTCCGACAACGGACGCAGAAAACTGAAATAATAAATTCCCGTACACAGATATTTTTTTTCGTACAGGTGAAAATCCTGCTCAAATTCAAAACTTTTCGAGTACTGGTGATTTACGCTCTGTCCGACAACAGTGCTTTCATTTGCACTTGATTCATTTGAAAGTACAATATATTTCAGCCTGTTTAAATATGCGGTTATTTCTGCCGAAAATGCAACTACCGACGAAAAAGGTGTATGCCCGTTGAGACAGCCTTTTTTATTGTAATCAATCAGCGAACGGTCAAATTTACGCTGTGCGGTAATAAGTGAATCTTCTGTCAGTCCTGCTGTAGTGACGGTAGCGGTTATTGAATTGCGTTTGTTTATGGCATAGCATTTACATTTAATACCTGAATTTGTGAGTGTTTCAAGTGTCAGTGCCGAATCCTTTCCGCCTCCGACTGCCACAAGGCAATCTGAAAGTTCAGAAAATTCAGATATTTCAGTATTGTGAAATTTTCCCATTGAAATTATGTTCATGAAATTGTTGTAATCCGCATCTATATTATTGACATAGAAAAATTCGCCCAGTCCGTTGAAATAAAGTTTTTTCCACCACTCCGACTGTTCCGCAGAAAGTTCACCACATTCAACACGCATTTCGGGCGGACATACAGCTTTCCAGTAACTTACTGCCTCTGCCATTCCGAGCGAAAATACCAGTCTTTCAAACGTTAAATCGTCCGAAACGCTTATATTGCTCGGTTTCGGAAAACTCCATGAAGGACGGAAAACGGCAAGTGAAGGTATTGAAAACTCATAGTTTACATCAACTGAATTTTCACTTTCCGTTATTTCATATGACTTATATATAAATACGGGATATTTTTCCCTGAATGTTTCATATTTACTCATTGTAACCTCCGGATTATTCGGATTTGTTGTCTGCTTTTCCTGCGAGTTTAAGGTAATGTGCTTTAAGCAGAGAATATGTCTCATCTGAAAGGTCATGCTCTATTTTGCAGGCATCTTCAACCGCATTGTCGTGCGGTACACCGAGAAACATAAAAAATTCAGAGAGAATATTGTGACGGTCATAGATATTTTCTGCAACATCACGACCCTTTTCGGTAAGGGTGATATGGTTGTCACTGTCAACAATAACGAGGTTTTCCTCTTTCATTTTCTTGAGGACAATAGAAACCGTCGGACGTGAATAACCGAGATAAGAGCATATGTCAATTGCATGGACATCAGGCTGTTTTTTTGAAAGAATGAGTATAGTTTCAAGATAATTTTCAACTGCTTCCGTTA
>JAGAQS010000235.1 GCA_017622635.1 Ruminococcus sp.
TACGTCAAAAACAGGGGCGTTGCATACAATGCACTCGTTGCAGGTTTTACGGAAATAGGGGAAACCCTTGAGGAAACCGTAAGCCGTGAGGTTATGGAGGAAGTCGGTTTAAAAGTAAAAAACATAAAGTATTATAAATCTCAGCCATGGGGATTTTCGGGCGGTATTCTTGCAGGGTTCTTCTGTGAGGTTGACGGCAGTGACACTCTGACCGTTGACAAAAGTGAACTTAGCAGTGCCGTATGGACTGAAAGGAATGATATATCAGGTCAGCCCGACGATTACAGTCTTACCAATGAAATGATGATGTGTTTTAAACATTCGGCTGATATATGACACTTCCGAAAAAGTAATTATTATTTTTTTGTTTATTTACAAATTATTTCTTGACACCATATAATATTTGTGATAGGATAAATATATCAGAAATTATTCCGTATGTTGCAGAACATTGGGAAATATGCACGAAAAGCGGTGTACTTTTACAGCATTATATACAAATGATATCTTTATATCTGTAAATATTCGGAAATTTACGAACAAACTATAATTATAACGGGAGATTTATTATGAAAATTAAAAATATAATTGCAATGACAACAGCGTTGTGCATAATTTCGGGAGCTTTTTCAGCCTGCGGAAAATCAGAGGGGAAAAAAGAATATAAACTCGACCCTAAAAAACCCGTCGCACTCACAATATGGCACTACTATAACGGTGTACAGCAGGAAAATTTTGACAACGCCATTATAGAATTTAACGAAACAATAGGACGTGAACAGGGAATAGTTGTTGAGGCATACAGCAAGGGCAGTATTTCTGAACTTTCCGACAGTGTTCTTGCTTCATTGAAAGAAGATGCGGGAACGGAAGAAGTTCCCGATATGTTCGCCGCATATTCCGAAACAGCCTACACCGCCGACAAGCTCGGACGTGTTGCAGACCTTTCTGAATATTTCACTGAAGAAGAACTTTCAGAATACGTTGACGGTTATATAGAAGAAGGCAGAATAGGTACGGATTCGGGACTTAAAATTTTTCCGACCGCAAAAAGTACCGAAGTTATGATGCTTAATTTTACCGACTGGGAAAAATTCGCCAATTCCGAAAACGTAACCACCGACGACCTGAAAACGTGGGAGGGCGTTGTGGATACGGCAGAAAAATATTACGAATATACAGATAACCTTACACCTGACGTTGAAAATGACGGCAAGGCGTTTTTCGGCAGGGATTCGGTGGCGAATTATATGCTTGTCGGTGCTAAACAGCTCGGTGCGGAGTTCGTGACGGAGAAAGACGGTAAATTCAGTCTTAATATTAATAAGGACGCTGTAAAAAGACTCTGGGAAAATTATTATGTTCCCTATGTAAAGGGCTATTTTACCGCACAGAGCCGTTACAGAAGTGATGACGCAAAAACAGGACAGATTATATCTCTCATCTGTTCAACTACGGGTTCTGCATATTTCCCCGACTCCGTCACAATTGATGATGATTATACCTATCCGATTGAATCACTCGTTATGCCTGTTCCGAATTTTGAAAATACAGACCCTTATCTTGTACAGCAGGGTGCGGGAATGGTTGTTACAAAATCAGACGAAAAAACAGAATACGCCTGTACGGTATTTCTTAAATGGTTTACCGAAAAGGAAAGAAATATTTCATTTTCAGTCGGTTCGGGATATATGCCCGTAAAGAAAGATGCAAACGATACAAATCTTATTTCGGCTGACAAAATCGGTTCGGAAACAGAAAGTCAGATGCTTTTAAGTTCACTTAAAGTCGCTATTGATGAAATCAAGGACTATAAATTATATACTGCAAAACCTTTTGACAATACAGCAAGTACAAGGGATTTTCTGGGTGACTTTATTCATGAATCTGCCGTGAACGCTCATGACGAAGCGTATGCAAGAATAAACGACGGTGAAGAACGTGAAAAAGTTCTGGAAGAATATGTTTCAGATGAGGCATTTGACGAATGGTACAAGGAATTTTCTTCGGGTTTGCAAGAAGCATCAGGTCTTGAATAATTTTGGAGAAAGACATTATGAAGCAGAATCTTGACCGCCGGAACGGGAAAAAACAGAAAATGCTTAAAAGACTTCTGATTCCTATGCTTTTTCTGGTACTTTTTCAGTTGATTACATTCTTTTCTGTTCTTACTCTTGGCGGTGAATTTACATTTATAAAAAAGTATGCCTATGACACTCTTGTTGAAAAAACACGTAACCGAACAAGTTACGTTGAAAAGGAACTTTGTCAGAAAGTACCTTTTGTAAAAGAATCGGCACTGGAAATAAATTCAATGATTATGGAAAAACTGGAAGAGGACGGCTCTGATATTTCACGTATTAAAGAAGATAAGGATTTTAACCGTGAAATAATGGA
>JAGAQS010000236.1 GCA_017622635.1 Ruminococcus sp.
ACCGCTATACCGTCGTTTATATGTATAATGGCTCTTGTTTTCCTGCTTACTTTCAACGTAATAGGTGCATGGCTTCAGGGACTGCTTGAAAAAGGCATTGATGCCCTTACAGTCATTACGGACAAGGCGTTGACTTCGTCGGGCGTAAACGAAACACTTCACAGTCTTATAATAGACGGAATTTTTGCAGGTGTGGGAAGTGTTTTAAGTTTTCTGCCTATTATCGTAACACTGTTTTTCTTCCTGTCACTTCTTGAGGACAGCGGTTACATTGCAAGAGTTGCGTTCTTCATGGATAAACTGCTGAGAAAAATAGGACTTTCGGGAAGAAGTATAGTTCCCCTGCTTATCGGTTTCGGCTGTACTGTTCCTGCCGTTATGGCAACAAGAACAATGCCGAGTGAGCGTGACAGAAAAATGACCATTCTTTTAACTCCCTTTATGAGCTGTACCGCAAAACTTCCGATATATGCGTTTTTTGTAAACTCCTTTTTCAAGGGTCACGGCGGTATGATTATGACGGCACTATATATTTTCGGTATAATTATGGGTATACTGATCGCCTTTCTTTACAAAGGTACACTGTTCAGGGGTGAAGCTGTACCGTTTGTAATGGAACTGCCTAATTACCGTATGCCTGCCCCTAAAAACGTCGTTCAGCTTCTGTGGGAAAAGGCAAGGGACTTTCTGCAAAGGGCATTTTCAGTAATACTTATAGCAACCGTAGCAGTATGGTTTCTGCAAAGTTTCGACACACATTTCAATATGGTCGAAGATTCCAAAGACAGTATACTTGCAATGATTTCAGGCTTTTTGTCCCCGATTATGAAACCGATAGGTCTCGGCGACTGGAGAATATGCACATCCTTAATAAGTGGTTTTATGGCTAAGGAAAGCGTTGTTTCAACACTTGAAATACTCTTTTCAGACGGCATAACAACGGCACTCAGTTCAACGGCTGCATCGTCACTGCTTATATTCTCACTTCTTTATACGCCGTGTGTTGCGGCTATTGCGTCAATAAAGCGTGAACTCGGTACAAAGTGGGCTGTAGGCGTAGTAGTGTGGCAGTGTGTAATTGCGTGGGTTGCGTCTTTTGCCGTTTACATTATCGGTACTGCAATAGGGGGCTGAAATATGAACATAATTGACATTATTATTATAGCCACAATTGCCGTATTACTGTTTTTGGCGGTAAGAACGTGTATAAAAAGCAAAAAAACAGGCACGTGTCACGGTTGTTGTTCTGAATGTAAAAAATGTATGAAGTAAAAAAACAGGTCACCCTTTATTAATGGGGTGACCTGTTTCACATTATATTTGAGAGGATAATTGTTATTTGTTATACGTTACCCACTGATAACGTGCTGTAAGAGGAGTTTTGCCGTCAAAAGGTTTAAGCCATTCATCAACTGTTATTCCGGGCCATACATTCATCATGATTTTTCCGGGAGTTGACGGAATATTGTCTTTTGCGGTATAAACTGCCTTGCCGTCAACGTACCATGTTATATGGTCAGGCTGCCAGTCAAAACCGTATGTATGGAATCCCTCTGATGCGTCAAAACCGAGGTCATACATATATTCATGATTACCCACACCGTTCGTATAATAATTCAGCTGTACCTTTGTAGTATCTTTTCCGAGAATTTCAATGTCAATTTCGTCCCAAGGGTTATTATCGGAAGGACCTGTATAGGTGAAGAACGAAGATACAACACCATCATTCTTTATAGCCTGCATTGAAGTTTCATAGTATCCATAATGGTAAAAATCCGCAGTTCTATACTCTGCACCCGAATAATTATACTTTCCTGTTTTATCCTTATCAATTGTAAGATTGAGAACACCGCCGTCAAAAGATGTATTTTCCTTGTACCAGCCACAGTCAAAACAACTTCCGTTTGTCCAGCCGTCAGAAGCAAAGAACACGGGAGTTTCACCTTTCCTGAAATCAGCAACAACAGAGGCTTTTTCATTCATTGGTGTACCATAATCCTTAATGCCCGAAACAGACGGTGAAGATGTAGTAGTAGTTGTTGTAGTTGTGGTAGAAGTGGTTGTAGTAGCAGAAGTAGTGGTTGTTGTCACAGACGGAGTACCATTTTCAAGACTGTCATAATCAAAACCTTCATAAAGCGGGAGGTCAGCGACAGTGAGTGTCTTTGATTCGATATACTGAATTACAAGAGCGTCTTTTAACGTTACACCGTTTCCGTGGTCTGCAACGTCAGCATTTATTTTGCCCTGTTCAGAAAGCTTGTATTTGTCAGGATTTGCTATCGACTGCATTATAAGTACAGCGTCATTTATATTCACGTCTCCGCTTTCGTCTGCATCTCCCCAGTGTACATCACTTGTATTGCCTGAATTGTCAGCGTCCGTAAGAGTAAGTAAATATGTAAGAGGAGAGTTCCAGTAAATAGTTATTTCGTTTGTAGAATAACTTTCGGAGTGGTCAACGTAACATTTAGCCGGTGCAAGCCCCTTACAATAAGCCTTTGCCGCACTGTCTTCAAGAGCTGAATCAACACCGCCTACAAGCATACCTTTCATAGCTGTATTTTTAGCCATTGACGGTCTGTGATGCGGATTCTGCGGTGAAACTGTTCCGAAACCTGTAACAAAACATTCACCTAAAGGATTCACGCCAAGAAGATAATCAAGTTGTTCATTTGCGTTGTCAATATATTTCTGTTCACCCGTAAGCTGATATGCAACACCGAGAATAATACCCGAGTTTGCAACGTCCATATTACTGCCCCAGTTGAATTTTGAAAGTGATACACCATAAGCGGTATTACCAGATATTGATATGAACTTGTCAGCCTGAGTTATTATCTTGTTGCAGGCATTTTTATAAGCATCGGATTCCTTGTCTATACCGTCCATTGTTGCAAGTGCGATATTACCGTAGTCGCCGATAGTTTTCCAGCCCATACCTGTTGCAGATGATATATTTTCAAGATACTTGCTGTCACCTGTTGCACGGTAAAGCTGTGCAGATGCCCAGTAAATTTCATCTGTTGCAGAATTGTCCTCATAAGCACCCGTTGTTATGTCATCAGGGTTTTCAAGATAGAGCTTGTCGGGATTTGCCTTTGCCCATTCATAAGCCTTTTTGGCAGCCTCAAGACAGGTATTGGCAAAGTCTGCATCAATGTCCTTGTAAACTTCATAGGCGAGAGCCATAGAAGCGGCAAAGTCAGCTGTTGAAGTTGTTGTTTCGGGCATTACGATAAGGGGCTTTGTTTCATTTTCGGGCATTACGTAACCGGGGAAAGTATCGCAGGTAACTTTGTGATATACACCGCCTGTATTCTTATTCTGCATTTTCAGCATCCATTCAAGTTCGTAACGTACTTCTTCAAGAATTGCAGGAGTGCCGTTTAAATTACTGCCACACATTTCAGGGTTTGTCTTATAAGCATACATCAAATCTGCAACCGATTTTGCGGCAGGAACTATATAACGTCCGTAGTCACCTGCATCATGCCAACCGCCTGAAACGTCTATCTGTTCATTTGTATTGTAAATTGTTGCAATAGTATTGTGGCAGGCTTCGTGACCGAAAGTTTCGTCAACTACTTCAGTACCGCAACGCTGTAAATACAACATTCTTACAGAATCGTCAAGCAGGTTTGTGTATACGCCGTCACCTATTTCAAAAGTATATGAATCGTCAAGATTTCCGCACTTTATAAAATATTTTCCTGCTTCTGTAACCTGTGAAAAGTCGCCTGTCCAGTTATCTTCGTCGGCAAGATTGTTATGACCCTTGCTTTCAAGTTTACCTGTATATACAATTTCGTTGGTATCTGCGTTTACTACTGAAAATTCAGTTTCATTTGTAACGTCCCTGAAAACCGCTGTTTTCTTTGCATCTTTTTTATAGCCGACCTGATTAGTCATAATATCGGGTTCATAGGGACGTGATGCACTGTAGTCAACGTTGCTGTCGTCCACAAGTTCAAGAGAAACGTTGTCAAGATAAATTGTATGTTCGGGAAGTTCACCATCATCTTCCTGTAATCCGCAGTTGAAACAGAATTTTGACATAATATCCGTTTCTTCTTCCATTGTAAACTCATAGTCGACAGTCTGCGGTTCTGTTGTAACATCAATACCTTTCCATGTATAAGCCTGATATGTACCGCCGTTCTGCTGAATCATTGACTCAACAAAACGTGGAACAGTGGAAGAAATATCAAATTTAAGACGATATACACCGTTCTGATAAAGCGGAACTATATCATAGCACATCTGTACAGCATAATTGAGTTTACCCTGTTTTGTAACTTTAAGGGCAAGTTTTCCGTCCTCTGTACTGAGAGAACAAACACCACCGCTCTCCTTGTATGTACTCCAGCCTGAAATACCGCTGTCAAAAGTCGAATTTTCAATTATATTCGATTCCGCACTTACCTGCACAGACGTAACAGGCAGTGCAGATGCCATTACACTGCACATTGCAAAAACAGCTGCACAGCGTTTAAGTATATTCTTTTTCATTACATTAAACTCCTCT
>JAGAQS010000027.1 GCA_017622635.1 Ruminococcus sp.
CAGGAAAAGGCAGGTGCTGACAAGTGAAGAATAATGATTTGAACGGAAATCAGGATTTTGAAAAGTCGCTTAAAGACAAAATGAACGAACTTTCCTCATCTGTAGATTGTTTTGACAGGATTTCCGCAAAGGCTTTTCCTGAAAAAAGTGCGGATTTTTCCGAAAGCGGATTCGTCGTATGTGACCTTGAGAACATTACCGGAAAAAGTAAAAAAGTACCGTTTCTGAAATGGACGGCAGTTGTTGTGGCGTGTGTGGTTTGTGCTGTGATTATCCCGAAAAGTACATTTTTTGATAATTTGATAGCCAATTTCAGCAGTAATTCAAAAAAGACATACAATAAAATTATTGACGAAATAAACACCGAAACGGCAAAAAACAGTTACAGGGTTTACGATATGCCACTTGACGATTATATAAAATATGACAGGCTTGTAACTCCTCTTTATTCGTGTCCTTTTGAGGACTGCGGAAAGGACGGTGTTAATGTCAGAATTTTCGTAAGAACCTGTGATGATATTCCGACAAATCAGGTTTATGCGGTTGAATATATGGGGGATTACGTACAGTCAAACTTTATAGACGTTGCATATTCAAAGGCAAAGTTCAGCGATAATGATTTGAAATATATCGACGAAATTTATACTGAGTCCGACGAAACGTTGTTGATGTCTGCGGTTATGGCAAACTTTAAAGCAACAATTACCGCAGAGTCGTTTTTAACTGACAGTTCGGGAAATAAAGTGTCTCTTGCATCTTTTGAGTACGGCAATATATTTAAATCCGATGACGGAACAATATATTATTCACCGTCTGACTTTATTTATTACGGTGACAGAATTGACGGAACACCTGAAAAATATTACTATGATATAAGCAAAACACCCGATATCAGTGAAGATGGAGTGTGGAAACATTCGGTATGTTTTGACGGTTTTTCCGCCATGCCCGAAGAAAGTAAATCGCTGTTTACAAGAATGTCCATGTTCAGTAACAAAATATCCGATGATTATGATATCTCATATGCATATATAACGCCCGATGCTCCCGAACTTTTTGACGGTGATGACAGTGACGACAGTAATGACATAAATTTCTATTCCCTTGACCTGCGGAGTTTTTCCGAAAGTGATATAAGCACGGTTGCAGTGCCTTACGATAAAGACGTACTGAAAACACTGAAAATGTATTTTTCACAGTCGGGACTGTTTTTTTCGAGTTATTCTGACGCTGCTGTGGCTGTTACTTCCGTTGATGCGGAAATGACGGCAATAGTGAGCTATGATGACGAAAATTATCATCAGTTTCCTCTTGATGAAGAAAATATTATAATAGATTCGGAAGATACAAGATATATGACGGAGCAGGAAGAAATGGAAGAAGAAGCAAGACAACAACGGGCTGAACAGTTTAACGTTGAACAGTCTGACGCTGAAGAAACAACACCTTATTTGGAATTTGAGTTCTGAATGAATCCGCTTTACAGATAAATAAACAAAAGAAAGTCTTTATAAAAACCGACCCCGAAAAGCGTTATAAACTTTTTGGGGTCGGTTTACGTTTTTTTTATTTGTAGACTGCTTTTATTGTGAGGTCACTTTCGGGAACAACGTTTATTTCAGCGGTTTTTAATTCTTTTTTGGGAATACCATCACCGCTTATTTCCCATTTCACAAATTTATACCCCTGTTTTGCCTCTGCTTTAAGGGTGATACTGTAATCCGAAAAATATTGTCCGTTCCAGCTGTTACCCGAAAAATCGGGGGTGATTGTATTGATTGTAATACTGCCCTGTTTGTTGTTGTTTTTTACGGTTACGTTTTTAAGTGAACCGTCGAGACCGAGTGCGTTTTTAAGGCTGTCCGACGCATATATGAAACGGTTTTCGTAAAAGTCTTTTATAACATCACACTCACTGTCAAATCTGTTTACACCGTTCGACTGAATAAATGAACTTGCATAAAATCTTTCACAGGTATCAAGAATCTGCTGACGGTAAGTCTCTCTGTAAAAGTCAATGATTTTGTCTGTTCTTTCGGGACTGAAATTACAGTTTGCCATGTCCATGAAAGTTATGCAGAACTTATTTTTAAAATCAGGATTACGGAGCAGTTTTGTGAAAGTAAGGCTGATGTAATCATTGTATCCCTTTATTCTCCTGAAAACGTCGGCAGTATAGACCGTATCGTTGTTTTTGTAGAGACCTGTTGAAAAATCTGTATCAAACAGAAACATTCTCCATTTACCGTCTGAATAGGGGTTCGATTTGTCTGTTTTGTCCGAACGCCATACCGCAAAGTTATTCCATGGCCAGTCCGAGTTACACCAGTAAATCTGCATACTGAAATATTCAATTAAACTGTCTATGTC
>JAGAQS010000237.1 GCA_017622635.1 Ruminococcus sp.
CATGATAAAAACTGCGTCATTTATATTTACTGCTCCGTCTTCGTCAGCATCACCGTACTTTGTATTACCGCTTGTATTAGGATTTGTAGTTGTAGTAGTCGTAGTCATTTTAGTAGTAGTTGTTGTTGTCTGTGCAGCTCCTTCTTTATGAAGGACTATTTTTTCAATAGATACAGCGTCACCATGTGGCCAGAAAACCATCGCCTTTACGGTTGAACCCACATTTGCAGGAACAGTATAATCAACGGCAACAATACCGTCGGACGGTACAGAAATGTTTTCAAAATTTTCCTGCTCCCAAGTTCCTGTCCATGTACCGAATCCACCTGAAGTGTTCATGTCATTTGAATTTACCTTGTAATAAAGAGTAACTGATTTTGCTCCCTGCGGATTAAATTCAGCATAATTATTCATTTCGCCGTCGTCACCTTTTTCAGTACCTACGTTCATATCGTTTGGTGTAAGTGTAATATCCTGACTTACAGACGGTGCGGATGTTGTGGTAGTTGTTGTTGTATTGTTCTGATTTGTGGTTGTTGTTTCAGTCTGAACGTTTGTAGTTGTGGTTGTTGTATCGGGAGTATCAACGCCGCCTGACGAAACTTTGTCAACGCCGACAATTGAAGTATCGGGAGTACCTGTTTTATAAACAGAGTATAAACCTGCTGCCGAACCTACGAGAGTAGCATTGTAGTCAAGTGTAACTTCGTTTGCGGTGTAGTCCTTTACACTGTCGTTATATGAACCGTTTGCATCTGTAGGGCCGCCTACCAATGCACCTACAAGAACATGACCGTTCGGACTTGACTGTGTATTGTCACCCATTTCGTCAAAGCTTGAATAACCCGAAGCTGCTCTGTGGTGGGGGTTCTTGGCTGAATTGTCTGCAAATCCGACAACAAAACAAGTCGGTGACGAACTGCCTACACCCTTGTTGCCCATGATGTAGTCCATCTGACCCTTTGCCCATTCATTGTAACTTGCTGCACCGTACTTTGTGGCAACAAGTGCAACCATTTGCTGAGATGTGTTATATCTTGCACTGCCCCACTTTTCCTGGAAGTAGTAATCATTTGAATTTGCACCGTGACCATTGAGGTAATCTGTAACTTTCTTCCAGTCGGCAGAATCACCTGTTATTTCAGCCTGTATGATACCTGCACCCATTGAAACGTTGTTCCAGCTCATAGGTGAATAAATACCCCACTGGCAACCGTCCATTCCTGAAGAACCTTTATTTGTGGAGTTCATGTAAGTATTCAAAAAGTCCTTGTATGTGTTGTCATTTGTTGCACGGTAGAGCCAACCTGCTGCCCATGCCTGGTCGTCGTAGTAGTCCCATGAAGCATAGAAATTGTTAGGTCCGTCGGTTGCTTTCTGGTTGTACTTTGTGGAAAATTCAAACAGTGCCTTTGCATATTTAAGGTCTTCTGCATTGCCGAAGTTTACATAGTTTACGGCAAGTGCAGCTGCATAAGATGCGGCAATGTCACTTGCACCCGATGAGGTACTGAAAGTCTTTCTGCTGTTGTCAACGTGAACTTCAGGGGCGCACCATACAGAATGGTCCTGGTCACCGTCACCAACCTGATAAACAAAGTTTGTTACAGTGTCACCGCTGAGAGTTGTACTGTTTTTGAAGTATGTGGCAAAGTAGTCTGTAATGGTCTTGAGGTGGGCAGCCTGACCGGTTGTATTGAAAGCATCTTTAAATTCATAGTAACTCCAGCCAAGAGTTGAAGCGGAATAACCTGCGGGAAGTCCGAATTTTGCATGGTCGCCTGCGTCGTGGAAACCGCCGTCAACTTCGTCTGCCGTGTGGCAGTCGTCACGCCATGTAAGAGCGGAAGTCTCCCCTACCTGCTTACCGCACATATTTGCATCATAGAAATAAAGTGAATACTGGAGGAGTTTTGCGTAGTTGTCGTTAGCTGCCGAAGCATTCATGACTACTGCCGAAAACGGTGCAGCCATAGCAGATACAGCCATTACACTGCTGATTACTGCCGACTTGATTTTTTTCATATTGTTTTTATTCATGAATAGTAACCTCTTTCTTAAAAATTTGTATACAATATGCTAAACACATTATACACTGTTTTATAATACTTTTGGTTACGAAATAATTACATAAAAATTACATTTTGATTACAGTTAACATTTTATTCATAATTTAAGGTAAATATCTGAAATTTTAAGTAAAAAAATAAAGGCATACGGAAGTATGCCTTTATTATGGATTATTAGTCTTTGGTTAATTCGTCAAGTTTTTCAGATGTAAGAGGGAGGTCACCTGACGTAATTGTACGTGATTCAACAAGCTGAATTGCAAGGGCATCACTGCTTGTTACGCCGTCGCCTACGTTTACAACATCTGAATTAGTTCTGCTCTGTTCAGTAAGTTTGTACTTGTCGGGATTTGCGATTGACTGCATTATAAGTACAGCGTCATTGATGTTTACTTCTCCGTCCTCGTCAGCATCGCCGTAAGCAATATCACCGCCAGTGGAAGTTGTTGTTTCCGTTGTCGTTGTATCAGATGTTTCAGTTTCAGTAGTAGTTGTTTCTGTGGTAGTTTCGGTAGTTGTTTCAGTCGTGGTTGTAGTTGTTGTGGTAGTTTCAGTAGTGGTGGTTGTTGTTTCGGGAGGTGTGACCTCACCCTTTGATGCAGCGATTTCCTCGTCATATACAGTAACATCATCACCGATAAAGTCAACAACAGAACCCGTACCGTAAGCACTGTAAAGACCTACGGCAGCACCGACAAGTCCTACCTGATAGTCAAGTGCCACTTCGTTTGAAGTTGCGTCCTTTGCGTCAAGTTTACGGAATGTACTGAAATCGGTATGACTTGTAGGACCTCCGCACAATGCACCGTAAAGCGTGTGACTTGTCGGAACATTTGCATAATTTCCGTCCCAGTTGTTCCATTCGTGCCAGTCGTCGCTTACAGTGAGACCCGAAGCCGCACGGTGATGCGGTGAAGTTGCGGAAACGTCGTTATAACCTACAACAAGGCAGACGTTGGCATTGTTTTTGCCGAGAATCATGTCCATCTGACCCTTACACCATTCAGAGAAGTCAGCACCCGATTCGTCACTGTGTTTTGTGACAATCATTGCACACATCTGCATAAGTGTGTTATATCTTGCACTGCCCCATGAATCAGCATAATAAAATTCGTTTGAATTACCTGTCTTGCTTCTGATATAATTCAGAGGCTTATCCCAGTTACCAGTAATTTCAGCGTTGATGATAGCTGCACCCAGCCAAACACCGCCATAATAATAGTCATTTATCCAGTCATTTGTATTGCTTGTATCCTTGCTGTTTGCATCAAGGTAGGACTGTTCGTTTGTTGCAAGATAGAGCCAACCTGCTGCCCATGCTATATCGTCCTCAACGCTCTTGTCGGAATATGTTGACTGTTCATAAGTCATTTTACGGTTTTTGGCGGCAAAATCATAAAGTGCCTTTGCGTACTTCAAATCATCTTCATTACCGAAATTTATGTAGTTCTGAGCAAGAGCTGCGGCATACTGTGCGGCAACATTGCTTGCCCCGTCTGTTGTGCTGTAATATTCACTGCTGTTTCTTGACATAAGTTCAGGGGCACGCCATTTGCCGTGGTCTGCACCATCGTCGCCTACTTCATAAATGAACTTTGTAACATTTCCGTTGCCGTCAAGAGTGGTACAGTTCTTGAAAAACTGTGCAAACTCGTTTGTAATATCTTTCAGGTGTGCATAAGTACCTGTTTTCTGAAATTCGTCTTTGTACTCATAGTAAAGCCAGCCGAGAGTTGACGCTGTAAAGCCCTCTGTAAGACCGCATATAATGCCGTCACCTGCATCATGGAAACCTCCGTTTGCAGTACCGTCCGTGTGACAGTCGTCACGCCATGAAATGTGGGACTTTTCACCTGCACCAACACCACAGTAGTTAGCGTCATAAAAATAAAGTGAATACTGCAAAAGCTTTGCATAGTTGTCAAGACCTAAATCAGAATCGGCAGCTACAGCAGACGGAATCGCTCCGCCAACAGATGTCGCAGCCATAACGGCTGATGCTGTAAAAGCTGCTATTTTACTTTTTAACTTTCCTTTCTTGGACATATGAAATTCTCCTCCCAAATAATTAAAATTTTTTCATGTGACCGTTTTTACAGAATAATCTGTATGAACTGATTCAATTATACCATAATTTTCAGATAATTTGTTACAAAATTATGTACAAATATATAACAGCATATTTTTTTGTAACAAACATCAAAAAGCTGTATATCTTCTTGTATAATATAACAAAAACAATCTGACCTGACTGACTGTTTCTCTCCGCCGTCTTTGTAAAGTCTTGACAAATTTATGTGAATATATTATAATTATAATATACACAATAATTGTGAAAAAGAAAGGAATGACGGCATTTATGAAATATAAATTTTCTTCGGTTACTCCTGAAATACAGAAGCTTGCCGAAAAATCACTCGATGGTTACAAAATTAACCCTGAACTTTATATGCAATACGACGTTAAACGTGGTCTTCGTGACCTCGACGGAAACGGTGTTGTTGCAGGTCTTACAAATATAAGTACAATAAAAGTACTTGATACGGGTGACGGTATGCCCAATCACGGAGACGGTAAACTTTATTACAGAGGTATCGACGTTGAGGATATTGTTTCGGGCTTTATAAAAGAAAAACGTTTCGGCTTTGAAGAAACAATATATCTTCTGCTTTTCGGCAGTATGCCGTCTGAGCATGAACTTACGGAATTTAAAAAAATTCTTTCCGACTTCCGTTCACTGCCGACTACTTTCACAAGAGATGTTATAATGAAAGCTCCCAGTGACAATATGATGAATACTCTTGCAAAAAGCGTCCTTGCCCTCTATTCTTATGACGATGACGCTAATAATATTTCTATACCAAATGTTATGAGACAGTGTATAGAACTTATCACGCTTTTCCCCGTACTTGCGGTTTACGGCTATAATGCCTACAAATATTACAACTGCGGGGGAAGCCTTTTTTTCCATGACCCCGACCCGAATCTGTCAATTGCGGAAAATCTTCTCTATATGCTCCGACCTGACAAGAAATATACCGAACTTGAAGCACGAATCCTTGACCTTGCTCTTGTTCTTCATGCCGAACACGGCGGTGGTAACAACTCAACTTTTACAGTACACGTTGTATCTTCTTCCGGCACTGATACTTACTCCGCAATCGCTGCGGCTCTCGGTTCTCTCAAAGGTCCTAAACACGGCGGTGCAAATATAAAAGTCGCTATGATGTTCGACGATATGAAGAAAAATGTCAAGGACTGGACCGACGAGGACGAAGTAAGGGATTATCTTAAAAAATTACTTCACAAAGAAGCATTCGACCGTGCAGGTCTTATATACGGTATGGGACACGCTGTTTATTCACAGTCTGACCCCCGTGCAAAAGTTTTCAAGGGATTTGTCGAAAAACTTTCGGCGGAAAAAGGCAGAGAAAAAGAATTTGCACTTTATTCACTTGTTGAAAGGCTTGCTCCCGAAGTTATCGCATCAGAAAGACGTATTTTCAAGGGTGTATGTGCAAACGTTGACTTCTACAGCGGTTTCGTTTACAGAATGCTCGGTATCCCCGACGAACTTTTCACACCGATTTTTGCGGTTTCAAGAATTGCAGGCTGGTCTGCACACCGTATTGAAGAACTTATCAACTCAAATAAAATTATCCGTCCTGCTTACAAGGCTATTTCACCCATGCATGAATATACAGACATGGAAAACCGTATGGACTGATATTTAATATTTATTATCATGAAAGGAATGATATAACAATGAATAATTCAACACAGCTTTTCAATTTCAACGGTCTTACCTGCGTAAGATTGCAGGCAGGCGGTTATGAAGCACTTATTGCCTATGAAGTCGGCTCTAACGTTATCCGTCTCAGAGACAACAGGAATAATATGGAGTTCTTCCGTTTTAATCCCGACAATACCGCAGACGACATAAAACAGTCCGCAGAAGTATGGGGTCTGCCTACTCTCTATCTGCCAA
>JAGAQS010000238.1 GCA_017622635.1 Ruminococcus sp.
ATGATGAGGTCAACGGGCATTGAATTTGATAATGTAACCCTTGACGGAAAATATTTCTTTCAGTACATTCAGAATGCCGTTTTTGACAACTGCAACTTCAATACAAAAGATGCTTTCTGGCACGCTAAAAACGTGGTTGTCCGCAACAGTACGGTAAAAGGGGAGTACCTCGGCTGGTACAGTGAGAATCTTACTTTTGAAAACTGTAAAATTATCGGTACACAGCCGTTATGTTACTGTAAGTCACTGAAACTTGTTGACTGTGAAATGACTGATACTGACTTATGTTTTGAAAAATCAGACGTTCAGGCAGTCATAACAACGCCTGTTATCAGTATAAAGAATGTACTTTCGGGAAATATTTCCGTTGTTTCCGTCGGTGAAATAATTGACGATAATAAGTCATCATGTGAAATAACTGTCAGTCAGTAATTTTGTTATTCCGTTTCGCTGAGATAGATTGATACACGGTTTTCAAGTATATCCGCACATTCCTGCGGTGTTGACTCTCCTGCGAAACACTTATGATATTCTTCACGCACAATATTCTGAACCGTATTGTTTGTGTACGGTTCAAACCTGACGCTTCTGATATAGTCAACTATTTTTTGCAGTGCTTCTTCTGAAATCTGTACCTGTTCATTACTTTCAGGCAGATATTGCGGACAATGTACGGACATACTGTTATATTTACTTTCACTGAGCTGTGCTGTTAACTGTTTTTCGGTAATGGGCATACTGTACATCATGCTTTTATTGATTAAACTGTCATTAATAACAAGGTCTATAAATCTGAAACCCTGTTTTTTGTTCTGACTGTTTTCGGGGATTCCGAGCATTAACGGAACTTCCGTAATGTAGCCTTTGCCACTTTCGGACGGATAACCGACAAAAGTTATATCCGCACAGCCGAAGTCACTGTAAAGATTTTGTGTGATGGCACAGTTTATGCCGAAAAGATATACTTCCGAAACAAGAGCATGATTTTTTATAAGTGCGTCATTGTCCCATATGTATTGACTGAACGGCGGAAAATTATTTATATTTCCGAGCATTTCCATAAAAGCACCGCCGAAGTCACAGGTATTGTTATTGTAGTCAACAGCATCAACGGCTACACGTTTTATAAAATAGTTTTCCCTGTCGTATTCCATATATTCGTTGCACAGGAAAGTCATATCTTCGGGCATATTGTTGAAAGCCTTTATTGCCTGTGCAGGAGTCCAGTTTTCCATATTTTCACCGACGTTTTCGGTTTTTGCAACTGCTGTGTAAAGTATCCAGCCGTCACATATGGCAGGGATTTTGCCGTCAACTTTCAGACCCTCGAAAACATTCGGCAGAAAATCTTCTTTCTTAAGGTTCTCCGACTGTTCCATAAGAGGTGAAAGGTCGGTAAAATAATTTCTTTTTGTAAGCGTGTGGATATCTTCACTTGTCGAGTACACAACGTCAAAGACTTCACCCGAAATCATATCAAGGTTAATTAATTCAAGAGCGTCGTTTTCGTCGGTACTTGAATACTGTTTTATATTGACATCACAGCCCATTTTTTTGATAATTTCGTTTTTGACTTGTGAAAGGTCAATAGTTGTGGCAATATTCAGCGTTGTTTCACTGTTGTCTGTAACCGATTCAGGTTCATAGGGAGCAGGTGATTCAGTGTCAACGTTTTTTTTTCCGCACGAAACAGTGTTCAGCGTTGCAAGCAATGTGATAAAGATTAAAAGTTTTTTCATTTTATTTCGTCCTTTCGTTATCAGATACTTTTATATATAAGTGATTTTTAATGACGGAAAAGACGAAATATTTATAAATTTTTATTATTTTACTATAACATGAAATATATTTACAGGGTTGACAGAAAATAATTTTTATGATAATATTATAAAGTCGGTTTTTGTTGAAATATAGAAAAAAGGAGTTATATTTTGAAAAAGAGAAGATTATTAAATATAATTACGGCGTTTGTGATGTCATTTGCATTGATGTGCGTACCTGTCGGAAATCTTTCGGCAGATGCGGCAGAGGGCAGACTTTACAATCAGTATGAAGAAAAGTGGCAGAACGTTATATTTAACAAATACGCTCTTACACAGAACAGTATGTATATATCGGGTTGCGGTATTTTTTCTTTCTGCAATGCGATTTATGCACTTAACGGCAACGCAATAGACGCTGTGAATATTGCAGCGTGGGCAGTTGACAACGGTTCGTATCAGCCCGGAAACGGCGGAATGTACTATCTTTCGTTTTATAATACTGTAGAATCGGGATACGGCGAACTCTTTAATTTCAGCATTGACGGTCATTACTACGGCAGGATAACTGACCAGAGACTTATAAATCACCTGAAAAACGGCGGTGTTGCCACTATTCATGTGTATGGTCACTTAATGGCTGTTACGGGTTACAACGAAATAAACAATACATATCATGTAATTGAAAGTGCGGTCAGCAGTACAAGAGGTTTAGAACCTGACGGTTGGGTGTCCGCTGAAAAAATGTGCAGTGGAACGACAAACGTTGACTGGTACGCCTTAATCAGCGATACAACTCCGCCCGTTACGGAAGTTCCCGACGCTCCGCAGTTGTCGTCACAAAAGACGTTTTCCGCTGACACACCTGTAAAAATAACATGGGATTCTGTGGAAAATACAGATTATTATTCTGTTTCCGTTTACCGTGATGACGAACTGTACACAACTATAGAACCGTATGAAAATACTGAATATACGGAAAATCTTCCGGAGGGCAAGTATACATTCTGTTTGAACGCCTGTAACGTTGTGGGAAAGTCGGCTGAAAGCAAAATAACCTTTTGGGTCGGGACTGTCAGAGGTGATATAAATTCAGATAATTCAGTTGACGAATCCGATTTGATTCTTTTACAGAATTATCTTTTGTCTTTGGAAAGTTTTGACGAAAAACAGTATAAGTCCGCAGATATTAACAGTGACGGTACTGTCAATTCTTTTGATATGGTACTGTTGCGTCGGTGGCTTATAAACAGATAAATTATTTTACATATATTTCTTTTTGTACTCCTATGTCTCCCTCAAGTTTATACGTTACGGTATAGACAAGGGAGTTTTCTTTTTTTTCCGTTTCTATTGTACGGTCAAGGACTGTAACATTTTCACTGAGGAAATTTTTTTCATACAGATAAATTTTTTCCATGATTCTTTCCGAAACTTCTTCTTCACTGAAAGCCGTTTCACTTAATTCCGTTTCGGTGATTTTGTTTTTTACAATACCTATCGGCAGGGTTTTCCCGAAAACAGTCAGATATTTTGTTGATTCGTCCGAATTGAAGTTCTGATATTTGTTTTTACCGAAAAAAAGCGGTATTTTGAGACTGAACAGTTTAAGGTGTTTTTCCTCGGAAGTTTTACCTGTGGGGTTGTATTCCGTTATTCTGAAATCTTCCTCAAAGGTCAGAGTTTCGGTGTAAGTACCTGTGATTTTGCCCATAGCATGATGTATATTGACGTGACCCGTTTCGTCCTTTGTAATTCCGCTTATAAGCATAGTACCCTTTGGAACGTAGTCACCTACCTTGTGCATAAGCTGACCGTCATGAACGGCGGTATAAGTTATGTAAGCGTCGTGCCCCGAAACAACGTTACAGGGCATACGTTTGTTAATCATTTCGGGTTTTTCGACAAGTTCGGTAATTTCAACAACAACACGGTTTCCCGTTATGTGCATACCTGCCCATGCCACACCGTCAACCATAAGACGCAGTTCATTTTCACAGTACGGGAAATTTATATCTTTAATCGGCGTACCCTGTTTTATATTGAGTTCTTCGAGTGCGGAGAGAATGGCGTGGTCACTGACTTTTGAATTGCCCTGAATTTCTATTGTCATAACTATGCGTGAGAAATAAAGTGTTGCTGTAAGCACAAGGATAATACCCAATGTTATTCCGAACCGACGGCGGTGACGTATGGCAGTAGATGAGATTGTGTCATACTCAAAACTTGTAAGCTCTATTCCCATTTTTTCTGCTATGGGGGTTATTTTTTTCAGGTCACGGCGGTAAACTTCGGCATAAAAAACGTCATTTTTACAGTATTGTGCAAAACAGTTTGTTTCACTTTTGTGAAGTTCATTTATAAATTTATAGAGATTTTTTCCCTTTGCGTTAATCTTCACACAACCCTTTATCTGATTTCTCATCTGTTTTACCATTCCTTTCTGTAAATTCTATCTGTGAGATTTTTCCGCTTATCATCAGACCGTCTTTATTGAAATCGTACGCCCTGAGGTTGTTTCCCCATATGTTTATACAGAGTTTTCCCGAAATCAGACGCATGAAAACCTCACTGTATTCTTCTATTCTGCGACAGTTTTCTATCAGCATTTCCTTGTTGCCGTCCATATGTATAAGAGGCGTAAGATAAAAAGTTTCAAGAGTTTTATCGGTAATTCTTCCAAACATAATATTTACTCCTGTCTTAAAGTTTTTATTTTTTCACATTCGCAGAACAGAACGAAAGTCATAATTATAAGCATTACTGACGGTACGGGTGAACGTGCCTGATGTGTGCGGACATTAAAAGAAGAAGTGAAAACCGTTTCGTTCTCAAGCATGAACGGTGTTATAATCCTGCATATGAAAAAACTGATTACGGCTGACAAAATCCGCATTAAAATAAGTGGTTTTAAAGAGAGTTTCCCCGACGTTACAGCCGAAATCTGAAAAATAACACATATTCCGCCGAATGATACAAGTGAACTCAGGTACGGCAGAAGTGCATAATTTCCGTATTTAAAACCGTTTACGGCGGTTACGTCCATTACTGCCCTTATCAGCTGTTCCGATTCTGTCGTGTCAAGATTTATTATCTTTGAAATCATTGCACCGACGGCTGATATTATACCGGAATAATCCATAATTTCAGTTACAACCGCAAAGGCAGTCACCATAAAACATATGTCTGCCATTGAACGACCGCCGTTAATAACACAGTCTGTAATCATATCGAATCTTATTTCAGACCTGATTTCTTTTGAATTGCAGTTTTTACGCATAAATATTGACACAACAAGAGCAAGTACTATGTTTGCACCGACCGCCGAAACAAGAATTATATTTCCTGCGGACGTACTTCCGTAAAGCTGTCCCGAAATGCACCCGAAAATAAAAGCAGGTCCTGCACCGAAACACAGACCGCAGAATATTTCTGCACGCCGTTTTTCTATAAGACCGTTTTCGTATGCCGAACAAAGCATTTTTGTGCCGACGGGATAACCTGCAAACATACTGAAAGCAAATACGGGGAAAACTGTATTTTCCATACCGAAAAGAACTTTTCCAATACTGCCCGTGAATTTCGATATTTTCCCCGTGAGTCCGCTTTTTATAAGCAGGGAGGAAACAATCATCATTGCGTACAGTGACGGTATTATAATATTTAAACATCTGTCAAGTGCGTCCGAGACGGCACGGTTTATTATTTCCGTCTTTACAAGACAGAGTAACGCCGTGACAACAAGTAAAAGTATTTTAAGATATACAAAAAGCTTTTTTCTGATACTTTTCATAGACTTCACCTCTGTAACCACCTGTAACTGTTCCGAAAAGCTACAACAAACTCTTTCATAATTTTCACCTTATTAATCATATTATTGAATGGTGAAAATTATGTTGAAATGAAAATTTTGTGAAGTTTTGCAGATTTACTTGACAAATTTTAATATATACTATATAATAACAAGTAACAGTAATGTTGCTGATTCTTTCAATTGAACAGGAGGAGTTGAAATGGGTATACTCAGCAGGTTGGGAGACATTATTGAATCAAGTATAAATGAAGTGTTTGACGTAAAGGAAAATCCTGAAAAAACAGCCCGACATATTGTCGTTGATATGAAAATGGAGTTTAATAAGGCGGTATGGAATTACAACAGAATCAAAGCACGTGCCGACCTTGCAGGAAAAAATTACAGGGACGCTTTGAAAATTTCTCAGTCTCTTGAAAAAAAGGCTGAAACAGCTCTTTCTCAGGATAACCATGAACTTGCTGATATGCTTCTTGCAAGAAAAATCAGGGCAGACAAAAATGTTTCGGCTTACAGGAAAATGCATGAAGAGACATCCGCTCAGGCTGAATTGATATGGGAACAGGTTGAAGAACTGAAAATTAAAATCGACAAGGCTGAAAACCGTCAGGCTATACTTTCGGCACGTTCAAAAATGGCTGATATAAATAAAAATGTGTCTGAAATTACATCGGGCCTTGACAGTCTTTCAGATACGGAAAAAAGTGCAGAACCTGAATCTCCTGCATCTGAAACGGACGTTTCCGAAGATTAAGAAAATAAACAGGTGCAGACTTGTTTATATATAAAAAAATTCCCGTGTGGATTGAATAAAGAAAAGAGTTTTATATATGAGTAAAAAAAATGATAATTATCCTCGTAAGGTTTTCAGTACAAGTATAGCTGTACTTTGTGCGTTGTTTGTCGCAATAACTTCAATTCTCTACATTCTCTACAAAGGCTGGAGTGCAAAGCTTGATTTTGAGAAGTGGAAAGACTACGACGAATGTGGCATATGATTAAGAATATCGGCAGGGCGGGAATTTTCCCGTCTTGTTTTTTTGTGTACGGCTATTGATTAATTACGTTTAATATGTTATTATATAAGTATTAATTTTTGTAAAGGGAGATTTTATGCTTGTTTCTTTAAATAATATAAATAAATTCTACAACGGAAATCAGCTTTTAAACAATATTTCACTGACGATTGACGAAAACGACAAAATCGGTCTTGTCGGAAATAACGGCTGTGGAAAATCCACACTTCTTAAAATAATTACAGGTTCGGTTGAACCCGACAGGTTCACCGAAAAGGACGGTATTGTTTCAACAGCGTCAAAGACGACTATCGGTTATTTGGAACAAATGGGCGGACTTGATTCCGAAAAAACTGTAATGGAAGAAATGCAGAGCGTCTTTGAACCTGTACACCGTGCTATAGAGCGTCTGCGTGAGATTGAAGCGGAAATTGAATCGGGTGACGATTCGTCAGCAGACGAGTATCAACAGCTTTCTTCGTGGATTGAGGCAAACGACGGCTACAATACCGACGTTAAAATAAGAATGATTCTGAACGGTATGGGCTTTACCGAAAACGAACTGAAAAGAACGGTTTCGGGGTTCAGCGGAGGTGAAAAAACACGTCTTTGTATTTCAAAACTTCTTCTTGAAGAACCTAATTTACTCATACTGGACGAGCCGACCAATCATCTTGACTTTAAAACGATAATGTGGCTTGAGGATTACCTGCGTTCATATAAGGGTGCTGTGCTGATTGTATCGCATGACCGTTATTTTCTTGACCGTCTGTGTACGTCGATATGTGAAATAGAGAGAGGGACTCTCACACGCTACAGGGGAAATTATTCGGTGTTTGTGCGACAGCGTGAGGAAAACGATACACGCCGTGCGAAAGAGTACGAAATCCAGCAGAAACAGATTGCAAAGCTTGAAGATTATGTCGCAAAGAACCTTGTACGTGCCTCCACAACCAAAATGGCACAGAGCAAACGTAAACAGCTTGAAAAAATGGAACGTGTGGAAAAGCCTTTCCATGATACGAAGTCCGCAAAAATTCATTTTACTTATTCCACAGAACCGCCTTTAGATGTCCTTAAAGTAAAAGGCGTTGACATATCGGTAGGTGAGGGAAGTTCACGCAAGACCCTTGTTGACGAAATAAACTTTGAAGTCCGCAGGGGTGAAAAAGTCGGAATAATCGGTGACAACGGAATAGGCAAGTCAACGCTTCTTAAAATCATTCAGGAAAAACTCGCACATAAAGGTACTGTCCGCTGGAACAGTAATATTAAAATATCTTACTTTGAACAGGAAAGCACCAATCTGAACCGTGAACTGACTGTCATGGAAGAAATACACAGCCGTTACCCATCAATGTCGGATTTGGAAGTACGCAGTCTGCTTGCACAGGTAAGGATTACGGGTGAGAATGTTTTCAAGGAAACGGGCGTTATCAGCGGTGGGGAACGTGCGAAACTCTGTTTTGCGATAATGATGCAGGAACACGGAAACGTCCTTATTCTCGACGAACCGACAAACCACCTTGACCTGTCGTCAAAAGAGGCAATAGAAGAAGCACTCGAAGAATATACGGGAACAGTTATTTTTGTATCGCACGACCGTTATTTGTTGAGTAAAATCGCCGACCGTCTTATTGAACTTACAGACGGCACGTATCGTCTGCATGATTACGGCTTTGAAAAATATCTTGACGTACTCCGTGACGAACAGGCAGAACAGAAAAGAATCGCAGATGCTGAAAAATTTGCTAAAAATGCCGAAGTTACAAAAGACAAAGCGGTAAAATCCTACCGTAACAAACAGCAGAGAAGTGCCGACGCTTCACGTAAAAACGAAATGAAACGTCTTGAAAAGGAAATAGACGCTTTACAGGCAAAAATTGATGCACTTACAGAAGAAATTTCAAAAGAAGAAGTCTACAGCGATTATGAACTGATGAGTGCAAAGTGTACAGAAATAGAACAGTTTAAACAGCAGATTGACGAAAATTTTGACAAGCTGGTTGAACTCGAAGAACAATGATGATTTTTTACAACTTATAAGCGGTTCAATTGTCGAAATTTAACAAAAAATTGTTTTGCATAAAAAAATATATTGAAAAATCACTGACGGTATGGTATAATATAAATTAATAATTCTGC
>JAGAQS010000239.1 GCA_017622635.1 Ruminococcus sp.
GCTCTTTGCCGCGCCATCACCCTGAACTAGTGCAGGATAGAGACAAATATCCGCCGCCTTATAGCGTCTTGACAATATATTTATTATATCACGTACAGCCGCACCCGTGGGAGCTGTAACAACGCCCACGCAGTTCGGATACTTTGGAATTTCTTTTTTTGCAGAAATTTCAAAAAGGCCTTCCGTCTGAAGCTTTGCCTTGAGCTTTTCAAACTGTTCGTGAAGATTTCCCTTGCCGTCAGGCATCATAGAGTTTATATAAAGCTGATATTGTCCGTCGCGTTCATAAACGCCCACCCTGCCCTCTGCCACGACCTGCATACCGTTTTCGGGCTTAAAATCAAGGGCAAATGCAGCATTCCTGAACATAACCGCACGAAGGGTGCCCGTTTCATCTTTCAGGGACATATAAAGATGTCCCGATGAATGACTTTTGAAATTCGAAATTTCACCTTTTATTTTTATGTTGGAAAGCAGCGGAACCTGACCAAGCAAATCCTTGATAAACAAGTTCAACTGTCCCACAGTCATAATCATTTTTTCATACATAATATCACCTTGAAATAGGGTTCATCATTGCCCCGATTTCACACACACCAACAGCATTATCAGTGCTGAGTTCTGTTTCTGCAAAATACACATTTGGCATATCCGAAAATTCGTTCCGAAGAAACTTTGACGATGAAACGCCACCTACCATAAGAACATTTCTTATGCCATACTTTTCCTTTGCAAACTCCACAGACTTCCGCACAGATACCGAAATGCATTTCATAACGCTGTATGTAATTTTTTCTTTATCCTCACCATTTTCAAAGAGGCGTCTGTACCTTGTTTCTTCCCCGGAAAAGTTTATGTAGCTGTCATTTACACAAGTCTTTACACGTTCCTGTTTTCCGCCGTAATTCACCGCCGAATAGTCAATATATTTTCCGCAAGGAAAGTCAAACCCAAGTTTCACGCCTATTCGGTCGATAAACTGACCTGCAGGTAAATCCCGTGTTCCCCCTACTATCTCACAATTAAATCCATTTTCTGTTTTCTTCACAAGAAGCAGCTCAGTTGTGCCGCCTGACAGATGATAAACCAAAAACGGCTCATCCAAAATATCATATTTTTTGCAGGAATATATCGCCGCCATAATGTGTCCGTCCTGATGCGAGGTTTCAACGTACTTTGCATCAAGAACACTTGATATAGCTTTTGCATAAGACTGCCCCGCCAAAAACACAGGCATATATGAGCCTTGGACGTTTCGCGGTTTTGAGCTGACAGTCACGGTTACTTCATCAAATTCACGGATTTTCACCGCTTTTCCAAGCTTAATTTGTCAAAATAGTTCGCTTTTCTAATTTAGACTGTAAATCTATGTACCAATCAAGAAAAGCGGGCATAGAAAGCATTGGGATCTATCATTTTATACTTTGCGATATCGTGACACTATGGTATGATACAACAACCATATTCATATCATTCATGGAGGTGCTTGAAATGACGGATTCTCGACTTTTTGCAATCTATTCGCGAAAATCTAAATTCACTGGTAAGGGCGAAAGTATTGAAAACCAGATCGAAATGTGCAGACAACATATTCGTATTTATTATGGTGACGAA
>JAGAQS010000240.1 GCA_017622635.1 Ruminococcus sp.
ATGTATAGCAGTAAAAAATTTTTCATTAATATCAAAACTTTTAAAAGATGCTTTCAGTGCCTCTGTACCGCTTTTCACGGGCTGTATAATTGCATATATATTCAATATTATAATGACATTCTATGAAAAGCATTATTTCCCTAAAAAAAATTCGGATTTTATAAAAAATTCACGCCGTCCCGTATGTACAATACTGTCGTTTGCAAGTGCAGGTGTAATTATAGTACTGATTTTAAATATCGTATACCCCGAACTTGTAAAAGCCGTAAAAATTATTTATGACGAAATACCACCGTTTTTTAAACAGATTCAAAAATTCGCAGAAACCACACTTAAAGAATATCCCGAAATACAGAACTTTATAAACAGCTTTGAACCTGACATTATGAGTATAACCGAAAAAGTAAGCACGGGTGCATATGATTTGCTTGATTCCGTGATTTCAATTATAGGTTCTACCGTATCACTGATAACAAACATAGTAATAGCCATTATTTTCGCACTGTATCTTCTTCTCAGAAAAGACAAACTCAGGTCAGATATATCACGTTTTGAAAAAGCATATCTCGGTGAAAAGGCAAACAGACGTATAAATCATATCTTTAAAACAGCACACGAAACTTTCAGAAATTTCTTTGTCGGACAGTTTACAGAAGCTATAATTTTAGGTATGCTTTGTTTTTTCGGAATGCTTATTCTCCGTCTGCCTTACGCTGCCATGACCGCCACAATTGTGGGCGTAACCGCACTGATTCCGATTGTGGGGTCACTTTTCGGTGCTATAATAAGTGCATTTATAATTTTAACCGTAAATCCCATGCAGGCAGTCGTTTTTCTTATTTTCCTTGTTCTTCTTCAGCAGGTTGAGGGAAACCTCATCTATCCGAAAGTTGTCGGCTCATCTGTGGGACTGCCGGGTATATGGGTACTTGCAGCCGTGACCGTCGGTGGTGGACTTTTCGACATACTCGGTATGCTTCTCGGTGTTCCCGTTGTCGCAACGGCTTACAAGCTTATTTTTGAAATTCTTGAAAAGCGTGAACTTTCACAGACCGTGACCGAAGAAGAAGAAACGGACGAAGAAGATTCAGAGGAAGAAGAATAATATGAGAGAAATGAAAGACAGCGGTATTGAATGGATTGGAGAAATTCCAAAAAGTAAACGTATATTAAGAAACAAATATATGTTTTCTTATGAGAAAGGTAAACTTCCCTTTTCAACAAATTTAGATAAAAAAGGTTTTGCCTATATCGGAGCATCAGATTTGGATTCAGGCAATAATGAATATAAAATATACACGGAAGATGAAACACTACCCGATGCAGAATACAACGATTTACTTGTATTATGGGACGGTGCAAGAGCAGGCTTGTGCGGAACACATAAAACAGGAAAAATATCTTCAACCATTGTCAAAGTAAAAGCCGATAAAAATGTGTATAAACCTTTTTTGTATTGGTATTATAAAGGTTTTGAAAATTTTATGTATCAAAGTGTAAATGGTACAACAATTCCTCATATGAACAAAAAATATATTGAGGATATTTGTTTTATTAATTGGACTATTGAAGAACAACAACACATCTCTGCCTATCTTGATACTAAATGTACCAGAATAGACACCATAATAGAAAAACAGCAGAAAATCATTGAAAAACTGAAAGATTATAAGCTTTCAAGGATAAATGAAATTGTAACAAATGTTGACGGTATTAAATGCAATTTAGGGCGTATTTCTTCAATGAAAAATGGATTAAACTTCAATATGACTTTGGAAGGCAATAAAGTAAAATTTTTAGGAGTAGGAGATTTTAAGGACTATTTTGTTTTAAATGAGAAAGAAATGTTTTCGGAAATAATCATCACTGAAAAAATTCCACAGGAATATCTTTTGGAAAATGGCGATATAGTTTTTGTTCGTTCAAATGGTAGCAAGGAACTTGTAGGACGTGCTGTTATGGTAGAAAATATTGATTTTGCATTAACATACAGTGGCTTTTGTATAAGGTTTCGCAATACAAGAGCAGATTTGATTGATGATAAATATCTTTTATATTTTTTCAGAAGTCCATATTTTAGAAAGCAACTTGAAAGATATAGTCAAGGTTCAAATATTAGCAATATTAATCAGGTACTTTTATCACAAATTTCTATTATTATTCCATCACTTGATTATCAAATTACCGCTTTGGAAACCCTTGATAAACTATCATCAAGCATTGATTCCATAATCACAAAAAAACAGATACTTATTGAAAAATTCACAGAATATAAAAAATCACTAATTTATGAATGTGTAACGGGCAAGAAACAGCTATGAAAGGATATGATATATGAACAGTTTACTCGGTTTTCTCAATGAAGAAATGTACAGCGTCGGAAAAGTAATCATAGACAGAAGTTTCCATATGCAGAGGGCGGACGAGGCTTTTTTCAGCTATTTCGGAAACGACGTTATTTATTCCATAAAGAGAACCATAGACGAAAACGATTTTGAACGGATTTCTGAGTGTCTTGAAACGGCACAAAGCGGAGTACCCGCAAAAACCGTCATACGCATGAAAGGTATAAACAATCATCTGAGGTGGATACTTGCATCAGTGAGAATGATTTCAGGCGGTGAAGAACCGCTTTACAGCATAGTTTTCAGCGATATATTTTCACTGGAATCACTCGCATACAGCCGTGAAAGAAAGATTTCCGAATACCGCCACATTCTCAGCCTTATAAACGACCTCGCATTTGAATATGGTTTTGAGACACGGAAAATAAAAATATATATGTCCGACTGTTATCGTGAGATAGTACTTATAGACGAAGAACTTGAAAAATGGCGTACAGAATCAATAGCGTCGGGGTACATTCCGTCACGTTATACGGAGACGTTCAACAATCTCTGCAATGACATAAAAAACGGCGTTTACCGTTTTGACTATGAATTTGAATCGTCGCTTCTGACTTTCGGAAAATCAAGGGAACTGTGTCTTTTCAGGGGTATAACACGTCACGACGACCCCGACATAAAAAAAGTAAGCGGAATAATCTCCGCCTTAGGTTCGGGGCATAAGTCAAAAGAAATAAACCCTGCCGTTGAGGCAAACAGGGATTCACTGTCGGGAGTTCTGAACAAACGTGCAGTAACTTCCTATGCTATGGAAATACTGTCCGAAAAACCGTCACATAATATCAACCTTGTACTTCTTGACATAGACAATTTCAGCGAAACGGTAAGAAGTTACGGGCATCTTTTCGGTGACGAAATTATTTTCACAATAGCCGAAATAATAAAGAATGAAATAGGTACACGTGGAGTTGCGGGAAGAATCACGGGAGCAGGTTTTCTCATAGTACTTGAGAATACACGTGACGAAACCGATTTGCGTGGTGTTCTGAGGGCAATACGTACAAAAACGGAATGGGCGTTTGCAGACCGTTTTGAAAACTTCAAATTAACCTGTTCAATGGGTGTTTCAACTTATCCCGTTGACAGTTCCGACTATGACGAATTATTCATGCAGGCGGACAAGGCTCTTTATATCGCACAGCAGAAAGGTCAGAACCGTTATGTTATATACGATGTGAACAAGCACGGAACGGTTGAAAAGGACATTGAAAACAAAATAGCTTTTCTCAGTGACAAAAAACAAAGTTCACGCAGTCTTTCGTTTATAGGACAGCTTGCCGAAAACCTTGTATTCGGACGTATACCCGATATTTCCGTACTCCTTGAACAGATACGCTTACAGTTTGAAATTGACGACATATGCATTTTTGCAGGTAAAGATATGAATCTGATACTTAGCTGTGGCAATTCTTCTTCAAAAAACGCTTCCTACCTTTTCCAGAACCGCTATACAGAACGTTTTTCGGGAGATGGTATATTTGCAATTGACAACGTGAACGAACTCGAAGGACGTGACGACAACGCATTTGTACAGCTTACACGGCAGAATATAGGCGGTGCTGTACAGTATCTCATGACAGAAAACAGCATCATAAAAGGTATGATTTCTTTCTGCTATATCGGACGTTTTAAAAAATGGTCTGTCAATGACATAAACTACCTGACAATAATCGGTCGCACAATTACCGCAATTCTCAAAAAACAGGCTTATATTTAGAGTTGTGAACTCAAAGAACATATTATAAGAGGGCGGTATCTCTACCATGGAGAAATTTATAATAAATACTATATATGGAAAAATCTGTTTTGAAATTAATGAAAATCACTGGTGTGTTCTTTCAATAAAAAGAAATGGACAAAATATTAAACTTGGTGCAGATGAAATAAATAGAATCTGTAAAAAACTGGTTGAAAAGCTTTCATATATTCAAAACAATAAACCATTTATTTATAATAATCAAAAAATTTATTCAGTAATTTCTTTGTTTGACCCACATAGTACTCTATCATATCGTTTAATTGATAACAATACAGCTCATGATGCTTGATAAAGACAGAGTAATAATTCCACTTATTTATCTTTCTGAAAAGGAAAGAATCATCTGTATAGATAAGATTAAGTTATTCATTTCTGACTATAACCGAAAATACAATATTAATAAATCAAGAAATATATAAAATTCAATTCAGCGTACTTTCAATTAAAAAAAACTGTTGATTTTTTCTTCATGTTGTTGTATAATATACATGAATGAAAAAGTTAGCAGTTTTTTCATTCACTCCCGATGAGTCACAAATGGGAGAATCAATATGAAATTTTCTAAAATGCATGGCATAGGCAACGACTATATATATGTAAACTGTTTTGAAGAAACAGTCAATGAACCCGAAAAAGTTTCGGTTATCGTAAGTGACAGGCACAAGGGCATAGGTTCAGACGGTCTTGTATTAATCATGCCGTCCGAAAAGGCAGATTTCCGTATGCGTATCTTCAACGCCGACGGTTCGGAAGCCATGATGTGCGGTAATGCCACACGCTGTATCGGTAAATACGTCTACGATATGGGACTTACCAAAAAAACAGATATAACTCTTGAAACAAATTCGGGTATCAGGTATTTAAAACTTTTTCTTAAAGACGACAAAGTTTCTCTTGTTCAGGTAGACATGGGCAAGGCGATTTTGAATCCTGCCGAAATTCCCGTCAAAAGCAGTTTGGACAGATTTATAAACCAGCCTGTCGAAGTTGACGGTAAAATCTACAATATGACCTGTGTTTCTATGGGCAACCCCCATGCCGTTATTTTTACCGACGGTATCGACGGTCTTGACCTTGAAAAAATAGGTCCGTCATTTGAAAATCACGAAATATTCCCGAACCGTGTAAATACAGAATTTGCGGAAGTAATCAACGACCATACATTAAAAATGCGTGTATGGGAAAGGGGAAGCGGTGAAACGTTTGCCTGTGGTACGGGTACTTGTGCAACTGTAGTTGCTGCCGTTCTCAACGGTATCTGCAAACACGACGAAGAAATACTTGTCCACCTCAGAGGCGGTGACCTCCGTATTACTTACAAATCAGACGGCACTGTCATGATGACGGGAGAAGCCGAGTATATATGTGAGGGAACTGTTTCAGACGAATTTATCAACAGGAAAAAGGAGAATGTTATATGCCGAAACTGAATGAAAATTTTCTCAGACTTGAGAAAAATTACTTATTTATAAATATCGCAAAGAAAATAAACGCTTTCAAACAGGCAAACCCTGATGCCGACATTATCCGTATGGGTATCGGTGATGTTACACTTCCTATCGCACCCGTCGTAATTGACGCTATGAAAAAGGGCTGCGACGAAATGGGTGTAAAAGAGACTTTCAAAGGCTATGAGGACAGCGGTGCGGGATATGACTTCCTGAAAAAAGCCGTTTCCGACTATTATAAAAGTTTCGGTGCGGACATTCTTCCCGACGAAATCAGAATAAACGACGGTGCAAAGAGTGACTGCGGAAATATCGTTGACATTTTCGGCGACGACAATATCATTCTTGTAACAGACCCTGCTTATCCCGTCTATGTCGATTCAAATCTTATGAACGGTCGTAAGATTATATACGCCGACTCAAACGAGGAAAACGGTTTTGCGGCTATGCCTGACTATAACGTCCATGCAGATATTATATATCTCTGTTCACCGAACAACCCGACAGGTTCGGTCTATACACGCAGTCAGCTTGAAACATGGATTGACTACGCAAAGAAAAACAATGCTGTAATTATTTATGACTCCGCCTATGAGGCTTTTATTACCGACTCTAATATTCCGAGAAGTATTTTCTGTATTGAGGGTGCGAAAGAAGTTGCAATAGAAATGTGTTCACTCTCAAAGACAGCAGGATTCACGGGTATGAGATGCGGTTATACTGTTATTCCCGACGCTCTCACGGTAACAGCCTCAGACGGCACGGAAGTTTCCGTTTCTCAGATTTGGGGACGCAGACAGGGCAGTAAGTTCAACGGTGTTTCCTACCCCGTACAGTGTGCAGCCGCAGCGGTTTTCACAGATGAGGGCATGAAACAGATTCACCAGAATATAGCCTACTATCAGGAAAATGCAAGAATCATTTCCGATACAATGAATAAACTCGGTATCAAGTTCACGGGCGGAATAAATTCACCGTATATATGGTTTAAGTGTTCGGACAATATGGGCAGTTGGGAATTTTTCGACCTTATGCTTGAAAAAATTGCAGTTGTCGGCACTCCCGGTGCAGGATTCGGAAAAAACGGTGAAGGCTGGTTCAGACTTACCGCTTTCGGTGACAGACAGAGAACAGTTGAAGCTATGGAACGTTTTGAAAGTCTTGTAAATTCATTGAAAAAATAATAAAATTAAACGGAGATTTTGAATTATGTCGGACAGAATAGGACTCGTACTCAGTGGCGGAGGTGCAAAAGGTGCTTACGAAATAGGTGTTTACAAGGCACTTGATGCAATCGGTGCAACACGGTTTATAGACGTTATCGCAGGCACTTCCGTCGGTGCATTGAATACTGCCCTCCTTGAAAGCAAGGGGGCGGAATACTCGGAAAACGTATGGCGTAACCTGAAATTTTCCGATATGTTCAACCTTGATGTAAAGAGACTTTCAAAATCCCCGTTGCTTGTTGACTACAATGACCCCGACTATATCGGTATAAAACCCGATAATATACTTGACAACATAATTTTACGTGGCAAGGGGCTTATCTCCTCTATGAAAAAGGAAAATCCGCTGAAAGATTTCCTTAAACACGGACTTCCCATAAATCAGGACAAAATATCCGAGATTATAGACAAAAATGTTGACTTCAACAGACTGTACCGTAAAATTTACGTTGTATGCAATGACAGTTACGGTGATGCAAAATATTTTCACCTGAACTTATACAGAAACGACATAAAAAAGAAAATAATTCTTGCGTCCTCCGCACTGCCTGTAGTCTATACGGGCATTGCGGGCGGTATAGAAATAAACGGAGAACGTTATTCCGACGGCGGAACTACCACACAAGGCAATACACCTGTTCCGTTCCTGTATGACAACGGCTGTCGTTCGATTATTGCCGTACATTTAAAATATGATGCCGACATTACAAACCAGTACCGCATGAAAGACGCAGATATTGTAAATATTATCCCGTCCAGAGATTTGGGGGATTTGGTCAGCGGTACTCTCAACCTCAATCCAATGAAAATAAAGTCCGACATCGAACTTGGTTACAACGATACCTTAACAAAAACAAATGAAATCTATACAATGATTAACAAAGTAAAATAAAACAGAACGGACAGCCTGAAACTGTCCGTTCTTTTTATTATTTTGCACCTTTTTTCTTTACTACCGCAACAAAAGTCTTTGCTATAAGTTTCAAATCAAGTGCAACACTTCTGTTTTTTATGTACTCAATATCTGTTTCAACCCATTTTTCAAATGACATATCACTTCTGCCCTCAGCCTGACAGGTACAGGCAAGACCTCCTTTGACAAGCAGTCTGTTCATCTGTTCGGGAGTATAAAGCACAACTTCTCTCGGAAGTGGCGGACGAGGTCCTATAATTGACATATCACCTTTCAGGACGTTGAAA
>JAGAQS010000241.1 GCA_017622635.1 Ruminococcus sp.
ACTGCAATCCTGAACATATACCATTGTAGGACAGCAACCCACCATTTTATTATTGTTCGTAACGTCTGCAAATTCAACAAGTTCAGGCTGATTGCTGTGTTTTTCTTTTATACGGTAACTTCCGGCTGTCGTATTGCTTGTACCGAAATCAATACAGAGAACATTTTCGGTACTTTCCATCTGATGCATATTTATTTTTACTTCTTTATAGAACATTGTTCCCGTAGGAGTACCGTCGCCGTTTATTTCAAGCATAACAATGTTGAAAACAGACTGATTTTCATATGCAACGAAGTTAATATTTTCCTTGTCAGCCGTAAAGTATAAATACTTATCATTACCCTGCTGTTGTTCGAGACTTCCGACCGTTATAACATAAAAGCAGTCCTTATCAACAATAAAAACGTTGTTTCTGCTTACCGCCGTATCAGTACCCGTATACATAACCCTGAAATCGTTATTTATTGTAACAGGCATATTTTCACTGAAAACAGCTGAATTGACCTTTATTTTATTTTCAACGTCGTTCTTCATTCCGACACGGTAAGCACTGAAAAACTCCCTTGCCTCATCAAGTGTCATTTTTTCACTCAAATCGGCTGTATATACAGGCTTGGGCGGTTCGGTTTCTTCGTGCGTTTTTTCTTCTGCCTGCTGTTCAGGAACTGTTTCAGGCGTTGTTTCCGCCTCCGCATAGATTACGTCATACAATTCAAGAAAAAGTTTCAGCTTGCTTTCCTTGTCTGCACACTCATCATCAAGGTCATTTTCGTCCCAGCCTTTTAACTCCATAATGGCAGAGGACAAAAATTTTACGGGCATTTTCTTCTGACGCATTGTTTCGAGAAATTCCAGCTCATTTGACGGTATGGCAAAATTTCTCAATTCAAAAATATTTTTTACTTCTTCCGTATTCAAGTCATATACAGGCTTTTTGTTTTCACTGTAAATCATGTTTTTCCCTCCTCAGAAAGTTTTTGTAATATCGGCATATACTTCCCTGAAAAGTTCTCCGAGTGCCGACATATCTTCAGCAGTATAGAAAAGAGGATTTTCACCGTCAATAATATTTGCCAACGCAACATTGCGTGCTATTTCATAGCCCCTGTTGCCCTTGCTTCCGATAAAGATAACGGCAACCTTTACGTTTGATTCCTCTCTTATTCTCTTGGCAACAGCTTCCGAACGGTCGCCCGTATTCGGAGCACCGTCTGTCATAAGGAAGATTATTTTTTCAGGTTCTTCCGCCTCAATCAGCTTTCTGTAACTTCCCTCTATGCCTTTCATCATGGACGTACCGCCGTATGCAATCATGTTGTTTATACCGTTATGCAATAAATTCTTATTTCCCGTAACGGAACATACATCAAAAGTATTGTCACTGAATGCAGTGATACCCATTTTGTGTATACTGAGGTCAACTATTTCGTCAACCATTTTCATACACGCATTTTTAGCCTGTAAAAGAGGAGTTCCCCTCATAGAACCCGA
The DNA here is from genome assembly GCA_017622635.1 of Ruminococcus sp. GTDB lineage: Bacteria > Bacillota > Clostridia > Oscillospirales > Ruminococcaceae > Ruminococcus. Next base: position 1,492 of record JAGAQS010000241.1, read on the forward strand.
AACATCTATAAGTAAATCAATTGCCATAGGTCTGCATGAAGAAACGTCGTCGTCAAGTGCGTTACGGCTAACTTTCAGCGACTTCGTACTACCCGTATGCAAATCCTTTGCCGTAACCGTAAGCTGTTCGCTTGAATCAAACGAAAACTTAACGGCAATCTGCGGTTCACCTTTCTTTGCTTTCTGAATATCGTCAAGTATGAAATAACCGTAGTACTCATGTTCACTTATGTTTTCACAGTGTTCCTTGTCGGGAGAAGCAAAGTATACGGAAATTTTAACACGTTCCTGATTGTCATAAGTTGTTGTGTAGATTTCAGTATTTTCACAAGGATAAGCCGTATTCTTTGTTATAATCTTTGAAAGTTTACCGCCTGCAACAGAAACACCCATTGACTGTGCAACAAGACCGCCGATTTTTTCACCTACTGTCGTCCAGCTGTCCGCAATAATTCCCGCACCCTCGGCTACGGCTGTTGTTTTGTCGCACTGCATGGTTGAACGTACACCTACTTTTCTTTCACACAGTTCAATTACCGCAGGAATATAACAGCTTCCGCCAACAAGTACAAGATGTGTTATTTCGTTAATATTGTGACCTGCTTTCTGAAACTCCCTTACCGACATATCAAGACGCTTTTCAATCTTGTCATAAATTTCCTTTGCAAGACTGTTGAACTTATCACGTGTGATTTTATAACGGAGTGTCACAGGTTCGTCATTGTTATAACCCTCAATAACGCATAAGTCCTGACATATCATTGTATATTCATTACTGCGTGAAAGTTCTTCCTTTGCCTCTCTTGCCCTGTCTCTTAAAGTACCTGTAATAGTGAGATAAGTTTCCCTTGACATTTCGGAACTTTTTTCGTCGGAAAGGTCAGCACCTATGTCGTCACCTACTTTCTGTAACAGATAGTTATAAATTATCCTGTCAAAATCGTCACCGCCTAAAGAACGGTCACCCTCCTGACTTACTATCTCAGGGTTCAGATTTTCGTCAAAAGAAACAACTGCCGTATCGTAAGTACCTCCGCCGATATCAACGACAAAAACCATTGAATTTTCAATGTCACCCACGCTTGCAATTGCCGCCGCAACAGGTTCTGGGCGAAGTCCGAGACAGGTTATTCCCGCAAGTTCCGCCGCACGTTTGGTCTCCTCTTTCTGCATACCAGAAAAAGCCGCAGGTACGGTAATTACCGCACATATTTCGTCATCTTCCTCAAGTTTGAGTTTCTTTATAATACGCTTCTTTACGGTCTTTAAAACTTCCGCACCTACTTCGGTAGGTGTCATTGTAACGGGTTCACCGTCATTGACAGGCAATTCATAAACCTTATTTCTGCCCATGTAAGTTTTTGCCGATGTAATGCGGTTTTCGGGACACAGACTACCCTTTCTGTAAGCGTCCGCACCTACTGTTATTTCCTTTGTGTCGGGGTCAAGATAAATTACGGACGGAAGAACATTTCCCGAACCGAGAAATTTAAGCATTGTGTTCTTTTCTTTCTTATAGTAACTGACCAGTGTATTTGTAGTACCCAAGTCAATACCAACATAAATTTTATTGCCCATTCTTAATCCATACCTCCAATCATTACAGGCGGTTTAGAATTTTCACCATCTGTATCCTCTGAATTATTGCTACCGTTCTGACCTGATTCATTATTTTCACTGCCGTCGTAACCTGTTTTATTTGAATCGTCAGCAGGTTTACCGTCTTTACCGTTGTCGTTTTCCGGCTGTTCAGTTTTTTCGGTAGATTTACTCAAAGTCGTATCATCAGCTTTAGAAATTTCATCTTCATTGTCTTTCATACATCTGACAGACTTTCTAATATCATCTATCTGATTTATCAGACGACTTAAATCCTTTTTCATCTGTTCCTGATTTACAACCTGACGTTTAAGAGCGTAATTTTCGGTACTAAGTTCCTGATTTTTAATTTCCGCAGAATTAAGTTTATTCTGAAGTTCAGACTTCTTGGAATTTTTCGCCTCTTCATAATCACAAATTTTACGGGTTAACTTGTCATTGTCTTTCTGCAACTGATTTATTTTTTCATTAAGTGACCTTTTTTCTTTTTCCAGTATATCAATTTTGTCACTCATCTTCTGATTTTCACATTCAAGATTTTCCACATCTTTTAATAAAGCTGTTTTTTCCTCCTTTAACTCAGTATTATAATTTATTGTAAATTCATTATCCCCCTCT
>JAGAQS010000242.1 GCA_017622635.1 Ruminococcus sp.
ACACAGTCCGCAGTGATTTTACAGTATGGTGCAACGTGTGACAGTGTTTCTTTCAGAGCATCGGTCTTGTACATTCCGAGCTGTTCAACAAAATACTGCTGACGGTTGAGATTTGATATATCAACCCTGTCAAAGTCGATAATGTGAATATGCCCCACGCCTGCACGTGCCAGTGCTATGGCAATATCTGAACCAAGTCCGCCGATTCCGCACACCGCAACCCGTGCAGATGATACTTTTTTCTGAAATTCAATACCATGACGTTCCGCAAGTGACCTGTACATCTCATCTTCCGACGGTATCATAATTATCAGCCACCCCCTACAAAACGCACTATTTCAAGTTTGTCACCGTCCGAAACAGACGTATTTTCATACTCTGCCTTTGGTACGATATTTTCGTTAAGTTCTACCGCAACACGTTTTTCACCGTATCCGAGAACAGCGAGAAGTTCGGTTACTGTTCCCGAAAAATCAAGTTTTTCACCGTTTACCGTTATCATTGTTTTCCCTCCTCAAAACAAAAGGGAACTGCAATAAAAACGCAGTTCCCGAATAAATACATAAAAATATATTAAAAAAGTATATTTTCAGGCTTCCTACGTTGGCATTAACCAAATCAGGTCAAAGGGTCGGAACGCACAAGTTCCCTCTCAGCGTGTCTGCACGCTCCCCTGTCTTGAAATTATCATATCATATTTTTTCAGAAAAGTCAAGTCTCAAACTGACTTTCGTGGCGTGTAAAGAAATCTGTACGGGGCGGTAAGAATTTCAGCTTGTGGTTTTCACCCGTGAAATACGTCAGCGGTTCAAGGATAGTATCCCATGACCATATTTTTTCGTCAACCTGTAAATATTCACGGAGTTTTTCAGTTCCGAAAGGTGCAAGGGGGTGAAGAAGTACGCCCGCAATTCTAATCATATAGAAAAGGTTTGCAAGTGCCTGACTTAACTTTTCCCTGTCGTCTGCATCGGCTGTAACGTTCTTGGATATATACTTACTGCCGTTTCTTATATAGCTGTCAAGAACGTACGTACACTGGTGGAATGCAAATTTTGACATATGTCTTTCAAATTCAAGCACTGCCTTTTCTGCGTCCTGCACAAATTTTTCTTCAGGCGGTAAAGACGGCATTATTCCGTCAAATTCTTTCTGAGTGGTATAGAAAGCCGTGCGAATCATTCTGTTGAATACGTTCGACAACAAAAGTCCGTCCTTTACAACGGGGTCACTGTCCTCCGGTTTTGCAAGCGGATTATACGGTTTAGGCATGAAACTTACCGAACGCTGACCGAGACCGAGACCCAGCCAATGCATACGGAGCTGTTCAGGCGTATAGTAATTAAGCAAATCGTCTGCCATAGGCGGTTTTACGTCGCCTGAACTTGACGCTTTCTTGTCAAGGAAAAGAATGTGATGATTTGCGACAATAGTCGGCATCTGCAATTCACCGTCAGGAATATCGGCAGTCTTTTCACTGCTTTCCTGCTGTGCCATCCACATGGCA
>JAGAQS010000243.1 GCA_017622635.1 Ruminococcus sp.
AATTGTCAATATTTTTATTGATTGTTTTGTAACTCCTTAAAAAACAGGGCAGACAAAAAAACAATGTCCGCCCATAGATTTTTTTATTACCAGTTAATTATCCACTTGTACATACCTTCATACTGTTTTGCAGAACTGTTCCACGAATAATCAGTAGTCATGCCCCTGTATACCATGTTATCCCACTGGTCACGGTGATTGAAGTAGATATGCTTTGAATAATTGATAACACCGAGCATCTCCTCACCGTTATAGTTTGCAAACGAGAAACCTGTACCCGTTCCGTCAAATTCGTTGTACGGCATTACTGTATCTTTAAGACCGCCTGTCTCACGTACAATCGGAATTGTGCCGTATCTGAGGGAGATAAGCTGGGTAAGTCCGCACGGTTCAAAGAGTGACGGCATAAGCATAGCATCGGCAGCAGCATAAAGTTTATGTGCGAGAGGGTCGGAATAAAGGATATTTGCGGAAACTCTTTCAGGGTATTTCCACTGATAGTGTCTGAACATATTTTCATATCTCTGGTCACCTGTTCCGATTACGACAAACTGTGTATTTTCGTCACAGATTCTCTCCATTGCATAACTTACGAGGTCAAGACCTTTCTGGTCGGTAAGACGGGAAATAATGGCTATCATGTACTTGTTTTCGTCAACAGGAAGTCCAAGCTCTTTCTGAAGTTCGGTTTTGTTCTGAGCCTTTTTCTTCTTGAAATTCTTTGCATGATATTCCTTGTAAATATTCTTATCGTTGTTCGGGTCAAAAACGTTATAGTCGATACCGTTTACAATACCTCTTAAAGAAGCAGACCTTGCCCTGAGAAGTCCGTCAAGCTGTTCGCCGTAGAAAGGATTTTTTATTTCTTCCGCATATGTTTCACTTACGGTTGTTATATAGTCAGCATAGACAAGACCGCCCTTTAACATATTGGCATCTTTTTTAAATTCAAGCTTGTCCGGAGTAAACATATAATCAGGCAATGCCGTATTATACTTGAAAGCGTCGATATTCCACACACCCTGAAATTTAAGGTTATGGATTGTCATGATTGTCCTTGTTGAACTGTAGAAAGGGTGGGTTGCAAAGGTTGAATGCATGAAAACAGGAATCAATGAAGCCTGCCAGTCGTGACAGTGAATTATGTCGGGGCGGAATCCGATTACGGGCAGGATAGCGAGTACAGCTTTACAGAAGAAAGTGAATCTCTCAATGTCCCACTTCAAATCAGAAGAATAAGGAGTATCGCACTTGAAGTAGTATTCATTATCAACGAAATAAAACTTTATTCCGTTATATTCGTACTCCATAATTCCAACGTGTACATTGTCTTTTCTCATGCCGTAGTCCATATAAAAATGCTGTACATACTTGAAATTATCCCTGAACTTTGCAGGAATACAAGTATAGTAAGGCATAATTACCCTTACATCAAATTCATTCTTGTTAAGATACTTTGGAAGTGCACCGACAACGTCAGCAAGACCGCCTGTCTTGATAAACGGCACACATTCAGAAGCTGCAAATAAAATATTGTTCATGCGATTTAACTCCTTGCTATATAAATTACTGCGTCATGCAGTTTAGGATATTTATATTATACACCAAAAACTCACATAAGTCAATACAAAAAACGTCAAATTTCACAAAAAATAAAAAATAACGTATTATAGCGATATTCATATACATGATATTTTTAATTTTATTTTATTTTAAAAAAAGCCACAGTATTTACAAGAAAAACGTCAGAAATACCGTATCACAAAAGATTTATATCATTTACTTGACATTGTATATACAAATGTGATATAATAATACAAGAAAGGAGTGATTTTAATGACACAGGTTAATTTTCGTATTGATGACGATATTAAAGCCAATGCCGAAAAAGCACTAAAAGAAATGGGACTTACTATGTCAACTGCCATTACAATGTTTTTGGTAAAAGTCGGCAGGGAAAAACGTATTCCATTTGAAATCAATGCAGACCCTTTTTACAGTGCGGAAAATATTGCTGAACTTGAAAGACGGGTTGCAAGCCTTGAAAACGGCACAAGTACTCTGAAAGAACACGATTTGATTGAGGTTGACGACTAATGAAGAAATTATGGCACGACAAAGCGTGGGAAGAGTATTTGTATTGGCAAACGCAGGACAAAAAAACATTGAAGAAAATCAACAGACTATTGACGGACATTGATCGGAACGGTTACAACTGTGCCGGAAAACTTGAACCACTTAAAAATAATCTGTCTGGGTACTGGAGTGTAAGAATTGACGAACAAAATCGTATTGTATTCAGAATCAGCGGAGAACATTTAGAAATACTGCAATGTGGTTCTCATTATGGTGACAAGTAAATATTAAAAAAAGCCACAGTATCATCAGAAATACTGTGGCTTGAAATTTTATATTACTTGAAGTAGTTTACACCGCTTTCAAATATCTTCTGGTCTTTTTCACCTGCAACGTTCTTGCATATATAACTGCCCTTACGTTCGGAGTGACCCATTTTACCGAATACACGACCGTCGGGTGAAGTAATACCCTCAATAGCTTCAACTGAAGTATTCGGGTTGTAACGTATATCCATAGTGGGATTACCCTCAATATCAACATACTGTGTGGCAATCTGACCGTTGTTGGCAAGTCTCTGAATAAGGCTCTGAGGTGCAACGAAACGACCCTCACCGTGTGAAATCGGAACTGTATGAATATCGCCAACCTCACAGCCATAAAGCCAAGGTGATTTATTTGATGCAATTCTTGTATTGACCATCATTGACTGGTGACGTGCAATAGTATTGAATGTAAGAGTCGGTGATTCGTCGGTCATGTCAACTATTTCACCGAAAGGTACAAGTCCGAGCTTGATTAAAGCCTGAAAACCGTTGCATATACCGAGCATAAGACCGTCACGGTTTTTGAGTAAGTCGTGAACAGCGTCTTTGATTTTCGGGTTACGGAAAAATGCCGTAATAAACTTACCGCTTCCCTCGGGTTCGTCACCACCACTGAAACCGCCGGGAATCATAATAATCTGTGATTCCTTTACAGCCTTTTCAAAGTAGTTTACGGAATCCTCAAGGTCTGACGCTGAAAGGTTCTTGATAACGACCGTTTCAGCCTCTGCACCTGCCTTTTCAAAAGCTCTTGCCGTATCGTATTCACAGTTTGTACCGGGGAATACGGGAATAAGAACTTTCGGCTGTGCAACCTTTACTGATGCTGACTTTCTTCTTATATTTTCATATGAGTAAGTCTGAGGTGTAACGTCTGTTGTTCTGATTCTGCACGGGAAAACGGGTTCAAGCTTGCCCTCCCATGCTCTCTGTAAACTGTCAAGACTTACTGTATATTTCTGAGCATAAATCTTGTAATCAGAAACTGTCTTACCGATAACAAATTCGTCATTCTGTGCATTTCCGAGAACTTCAACAACAAAAGCACCATAACGTGATTTATAGAGTTCGTCAGGTGTAAGGTGAGCCGAGAACTCAAAACCGAGTCTGTTTCCGAAACACATCTTTGCAATACCTTCTGCAACACCGCCGTAACCGATTGTCCATACAGCGTTTGCACGTCCTTCTGCAATAAGCTTTTCAACCTTGTCAAAACAGTTTTTCAGGCTTGCAAAAACAGGGAGACCGTTTCTGTCGTATTCGGGAACAATCATAATAACGTCGTTTCCTGCTTCCTTGAACTCTGTGGAAACAACCTTGTTAGCCTGTGCCGTTGATACTGCAAAGGAAACAAGAGTAGGCGGAACGTCAATATTTTCAAAAGTACCCGACATTGAGTCCTTACCGCCTATCGAACCGCAACCCATTTCAAGCTGTGCCTTGAACGCACCGAGAAGTGCGGAAAGAGGTTTGCCCCAGCGTTTCGGGTCATTCTGTGTACGTTCAAAATATTCCTGAAAAGTCAGCCAGCAGTGCTTGTATGAACCGCCTGCACCTACAACCTTGGCAATTGATTCAACAACGGCAAGCATTGCACCATGATACGGACTTCTTGAAGAAATGTCGGGATTGTAGCCCCAGCCCATAAGTGAACAGGTATTTGTTTCACCCTTGAGTACCGGAATCTTGGCAGCCATAGCCTGTGATGGTGTCATCTGATAAACACCGCCGAAAGGCATAAGTACTGTACCTGCTCCGATAGTTGAATCGAACTTTTCAATAAGACCTTTCTGTGAACATACATTAAGATTTGACATAAGTTCAGTCCATGTTTCAGCGTTGTCTATGAAAACTTCGTCGTCCGTGAAAACAGGTTCTTCAACAACAATGTCAGTATACTTTACAGCACCGTTTGAATTGAGGAAATCTCTTGAAAGGTCTACTATTGTATTGCCGTTCCAGTTCATTTTAAGGCGTGGTTCTTCAACAACGTCAGCAACAACAGTTGCTTCGAGATTTTCTTTCTTAGCCTCTGCCATAAATTTATCCACATCTTCGGGAGCAATTACAACAGCCATTCTCTCCTGTGATTCACTGATAGCGATTTCAGTACCGTCAAGACCTTCATATTTTTTCGGAACAGCGTTAAGATTTATTACAAGACCGTCTGTAAGTTCGCCGATAGCAACGGAAACACCGCCCGCACCGAAATCGTTACAGCGTTTAATCATCTTGGTAACTTCGGGATTTCTGAAAAGTCTCTGTAATTTTCTTTCTTCGGGCGGATTACCTTTCTGAACTTCCGCACCACAGTTTTCAAGTGATTCAAGTGTATGTGACTTTGAAGAACCTGTAGCACCGCCACAACCGTCACGTCCTGTCTTACCGCCGAGAAGCACAACTATATCTCCCGCAACGGGTCTTTCACGTCTTATATTTTCAGCAGGAGCAGCACCCACTACTGCACCGATTTCCATTCTCTTTGCAACATATCCGGGGTGATATACTTCGGCAACGTGTCCTGTGGCAAGTCCTATCTGGTTACCGTATGAACTGTAACCGTTTGCCGCACCTACTGTAATTTTTCTCTGGGGAAGTTTTCCGGCGATTGTATCTTCAACGGGAACAAGCGGATTTGCCGCACCTGTAACACGCATAGCCTGATAAACATATGAACGTCCTGAAAGCGGGTCACGTATTGCACCGCCGAGACAGGTAGCAGCACCGCCGAAAGGTTCGATTTCAGTCGGGTGGTTGTGTGTCTCATTCTTAAACATGAGAATCCAGTCCTCCGACTGACCGTCAACGTCAACCTTTATCTTTACGGAACAGGCGTTTATTTCTTCACTTTCGTCAAGGTCGTCAAGAAGTCCGTCGGCTTTGAGTTTCTTTGCGGCAATGGTTGCCAAATCCATGAGTGTAACGGGTTTCTGTGAACGTCCGAGTTCTTCACGTACATTAAGATAATTTATATAAGTATCTCTGATATACGGAGTTTCTATCTTTACATCATTTACATTTGTAAGGAAAGTAGTGTGACGGCAATGGTCTGACCAGTAAGTGTCAATCATTTTTATTTCTGTGATAGTAGGGTCACGCTGTTCGTCGTTCCGGAAATAATCCTGACAGAATTTAATGTCATCATAGTCCATTGCAAGACCGTATTTCTTTATAAAATCATGAAGTCCGTCGGAATCAAGTTCTGTAAAGCCTTTAAGTGTTTCGACTGTTTCGGGAATTTCATAATTTGTATCAAGAGTTTCGGGCTTTTCAAGTGATGCTTCACGGCTTTCAACGGGGTTGATGATATATGACTTGAGTTTATCAAATTCGTCGTCCGTGATATTTCCCGAAACAATATAAATACGGGCATTTCTTACACGACATCTTTCGCCCTGACGAAGAATCTGAATACACTGTTCACAGCTGTCTGCACGCTGGTCAAACTGTCCCGGCAGATACTCAACGGCAAAAACTCTGTCGTCTGAAGTAAGCAAGGGAAATTCATCATACACAACGTCAACGGCAGGTTCTGAAAATACAGTGTTTATTGCTGCCTTGAAATCTTCCTCGCTGAGTCTGTCAGCATCGTATCTGTTAAGAATACGCAGACCGTTTATATTCAGTCTGAGGGCTGTACGCACATCATTGAGTACAGACTGTGCTTCAACAGCAAATTCCGGTTTTTTTTCGGCATAAATTCTAAATACGGACATAATAAAATCTCCATTTCTCCGCAAAGGGATTTTTTATTGACCTACAGGTCTTTTATTCGTTCACGATTCTGCCGATACAGAAATCGGAACGGCTTTCTTCTATTGTAACACAAAATATCTTATTACGCAAACTTTTTTCGGAATTTTCACGAGGAATTTTTATTAATGTATAATCTGCTGCATATCCTCTGTGGAAATCTGTGCAGTTTTCACGTTCAAAAAGTACTTTTACAGTTTTTCCTACAAGTGAATGCATATATTCCGCCTCTGTCCTTGCTGACATTTCAGACATTTCAGACGCACGGAGTGCCTTTATATTTTCGGGAATCTGTTCCGCCATTCTGTCGGCAATAGTTCCCTTGCGTCTTGAATACCTGAAAACGTGAACACGGCTGAATCCTACTTTTTCCACAAATTCAAGCGACTCCCTGAAATCTTCGTCAGTTTCCGACGGAAAACCTACCATAATATCAGTAGTGAAAGAACATTCGGGGAAAAATTTTCTTATTCGTTCAGTAAGATTAAAATATTCCTCCGCAGTGTAATGACGGTTCATGGCTTTGAGAATCTTTGTACAGCCACTTTGTAACGATAAGTGAAACTGCGGGCAAAGCTGTGGTACTGCCGAAAGCCTTTTCAGCAAATCATCTGACATCATTTCGGGTTCAAGAGAACCCAGCCTTATACGTTCAATTCCGTCCACTTCCGCACACACTTCAACTGCATCAGCAAGGTTCAGACCGTATTCCCTGCCGTAAAAAGCAAGGTTTATACCTGTCAGTACTATTTCCTTTTTGTCCATAACGGCAGAATTTTCCGCTTCTGCCCTTACTGATTCAATATTCCTTGAACGGCAGCGACCTCTTGCATACGGTATAATACAGTAAGAACAAAATCTGTTGCAGCCGTCCTCTATTTTCACAAATGCCCGAGTTCTGTCACAAAAACTTTTTATCTCAAAATCGTCATATTGGGCTCTACTATCAAAAGGCGCAACCGCAACCATTTTTTCTCTATTCGCTAAAAACTCATTTATTTTTTCTAAAATTTCTCCCTTTTGCGAATTACCTAAAACTATGTCAACCTCGTCTATTTTTGAACAACCCTCCATAAAGGCCTGAGCCATGCAACCTGTTAAAACAATAATCGAATTTTTGTTAAGCCGCCGCGCCCGATGTATTGCCTTGCGAACTTTTTTAT
>JAGAQS010000244.1 GCA_017622635.1 Ruminococcus sp.
GGATATTTTCTTCGTCTATTCCGGTGAGTGTCACAACAGCGTCCGCATCGTAAACACGTTCACCCTCTAAAACATCGTGGTCTGTACCGTCGGCACATGATATATTTACCTTGTTTAGTCTCTGGCTGAGTTCAAGACATCTGTTATAATCAATTTCTATGATTTTTACTTTTATGCCCATTTCTATAAGCTGTTGTGCAAGATGATATGCCACACGTCCTCCGCCTATCAGAACAGCCGATTTTACACGCTTTTCACGGTATGCCGCACTTATGCTCTTGAAAAATTTGACCATGGCACTGTGTGAGGCTGTCATATGAATTTTGTCGCCTGCCCTCAGCATGAAATTGCCGTCAGGGATAATTACTTCATTGTTTCTCTGTACCGCACATATCAGCACATCAAGACGCAGTCTTTTTGAAAGATGATTCAGTACAATTCCGTCGAGAATACTTCCGCTTGTTATTCTTATTTCGGCAAGGTCAACACGTCCCTTTGCAAATGATTCAATGTTTATTGCTTCGGGATAACGCAGTATTTTTGCGATTTCATTGGCTGCATTGTAGTCAGGATTTACCATCATGCTTATTTTCAGATTGTCACGCATAAATACAAGCTGTTGGTCAAATTCGGGATTTCTTACACGTGCAATGCAGTGGCGTGCCTTGAGTTCTTTTGCTATAAGGCATGAAAGTATATTTACCTCGTCAGAGTTTGTAACGGCAATGAAAATGTCCGTTTTTTCGACGTTTGCTTCTTTAAGAATACTTACCTGTAAACAGTTTCCCGTTATTCCCATAACGTCATGGTCGTTTACAACATTTTCCGTTTTTGCTTCACTTGTGTCAATTACTGTCACATTGTGTTCTCCGCTGAGTACGTCTGCAAGAGTACTGCCGACTTTTCCGCACCCTACAATGATAATGTCCATAATTCCTCCATTAGATTATATAGAATTTAAGAGTTTATAATACTCCGCTTTAATTATAAACCTGCTGTTATATTTTGTCAATAGAAAAAATATATTCAGAATCAAATAATTATTCCGGAATGCTGAAAATTTCATCATATGATACATTGAGAATCTTTTTGATAAGAATGATTTCGTCGGGGTATAGGTGACGCTGTCCTACCTCGATTTTTGCAACGGCACTTCTTGTGATGTCACAGCCGTTGAGTTGTAACTGTTGTGCGAGATATTCCTGCGTTCTGCCGTTTTTTTCACGGAGTTTTCTTATGTTGTTTCCTACCTGAAATTCAATTTTTTTGTTCATTGTAAACAAATCCTTTCATATAATTTCTATACTTTGTAAATTAAAAAAAGTATTGACATTATTATAGGTTTGTTTTATAATATAATTGCACCTGTATAAGTGCAGAAAGTACAGCAGGAAAGGATATTGCCGTAATGAAAATAAAAGTTTATTTTTATAACATGAGAAAAGGCGAGAACAGAAGTATTATTTTCAATATTGAAGATTATAACGAAATAGATAAATATATTGACAACTGGATTGACGAACAGATTAAAAGTAAATTAAGTGACGATTTTTTTGACGACTGTTTCAGAAGTGATATCCGTTATTCGTGGTTTTTGTCATGATTTGTTTACACAGGCGTTGACATATCGGAAAATCTGTTATATAATAGAATTATCAATTTTTCGGGAGGGTAATATATGCCTAAATTATCTGATATTCCTTTTGACAAGGCTGTAAAGGCAGGACAAAAGGCACTTGACGAACTGGAAAAAAGCGGACAGGAAAAGAAAGTTGTCGAAATCGTTTCCGAAAAAACGGGAATCAGCGAAAAGACAATAAATTCCGCACTTAAAACGGTAAAGAATATAAAATAAAGAAAAAACGGCTGAATCGTCAGCCGTTTTTGACTATATCCACATTAAACAGATTCATCTTTAATTGACAAGATGATTTTTTTTTGATATAATTAAAAGAACAAGGAGCGTGATAACCTATGGTAAGAAATATTCGGACAAACCGTGAATATAAAGACAGATTGTTTACATTCATATTCGGAAACAATGACAACAAAGAATGGACTTTAAGTCTGTACAATGCCGTTAATGGTTCGGATTATAAGAATCCCGACGACATAAAGCTGAATACAATTGACAATGTTGTCTATATGGGCATGAAAAATGACGTTTCATTCCTGATAGGCGATACAATGAACCTCTATGAACAGCAGTCAACTTTTAACCCCAATATGCCCATGCGTTTTCTGATTTATGCAGGAATGTTGTACAGCAAGTACATAGAGGGTAATAACGGTTACTATCGTTTCAGTAACCGTCAGCAGAAAGCACCGACACCCAAATGTGTATGTTTCTACAACGGAACAGATGCCAAGCAGGACAGGGTTATTCTTAGTCTTGCAGATACTTTTGAAGAAAATTCCGCACCTGACATTGAAGTAAAAGTCACCATGATTAACATTAACTATGGACATAATAAAGACCTGTTGAATGCCTGTAAGCCTTTGAATGAGTATGTATGGTTTATTGATAAAATCCGTACCAAAGAAAAAAATATTGATATTGATAAAGCTGTTGATGAGGCATTGCATGAAATGCCTGACAATTTTCTGATAAAGCCATTTATTATGGCAAATAAAGCGAAGGTGAAGTATATGTGTATAACTGAATATGATGAATCAAGAGCTATGTCTGAACTTCGTGCCGAAGAACGTGCAGAGGGTAGAGAAGAGGGCAGAGCAGAAGGTATAGTAGAGGGTATAGCCAAAGGTAAAGCAGAGGGTAGAGCAGAGGGTATTCTCAATACACTCTCAGGACTTGTAAAAGACGGTATTCTAACTTTGTCCGATGCAGCCAAAAGAGCAGACATGACGGTTGCGGAGTTTGAATCAAAAACGGGTTTGAAATCATAATGAACCTGAAAATATAATATAAAAGTCTAAAGAAAAAAACGGCTGAATCGTCAGCCGTTTTTTTGTTAAAGTATGAAACAGATAAGTCCCGAACAGCCCTCGTTAATTACACGTTCAAGGGTCTCCTGTAATTTAAGTCTTGCATCAACAGGCATTTTGTAGAGTTTGTTGTGAAGTCCCTCGTTGACGAGTTCATGAAGTGATTTTCCGAAAATGTTGCTTTCCCATATTTTAGCGGGGTTGTCGTCAAAACCGTCAAGCAGGTACATGACAAGTTCTTCTGACTGCCTTTCCGTGCCTACAATGGGGCTGACGGTTGTGTTTATATTTGCTTTCATGAGGTGCAGGGACGGAGCGGTTGCTTTAAGTTTTACACCGTATTTTCCTCCCTGTTTTATAATTTTCGGTTCTTCGAGTGTCAGTTCTTCCATTTCGGGCATTACTATGCTGTAACCCGTTGCCTCCACTTCTGCCAAAGCCGGCTCTAAACGCTGATATTTTTTACGTATGTCATTGAGTTCCATAAGTAACGGCATCAGGTCACTTTCACTTTCTATTTCAATACCTGTTGCCTCACCGAGAATCTTATAAAAAAGACTGCTGTCAAGTTCGGCGTTAATGGTCACAGAACCGCTCCCCAAATCCATTGCGGAGATTTCGGCATTTATTATGTGCGGACACTGTGACATTGCTTCAACAGCCTTTTCCGCCTCACGTACAAGTTTTATATCCTTAGCGGCATTTCTTATACAATCAAGGATTTCCGTTTTAAGCCAGTGACCTTTTTCAAGTGAATTTATCCAGCGTGCAGTACGGATATTTATTTCTTTAATCGGGAAAGAAAAAAGTATTTCCCTCATTATGTTGCGTATATCGGATTCGTCGAGGTCGAGACAGCTTACAGGTATTACTTTAGCGTCGTATCTGTCGGTAAGGCGTGAAGCAAGGTTTTTTGCCTCCTGTGACGACGGGTTAATTGTGTTGAGTATTACGACAAAAGGTTTGCCGAGTTCTTTGAGTTCACGGATAACCCTTTCTTCACATTCTTCGTATTCGGAACGTGGAATATCAGAAATAGTACCGTCGGTTGTTACAACAAGACCTATTGTCGAATGGTCTGTGATTACTTTCTGTGTACCGATTTCGGCAGCCATATTGAACGGTATTTCCTCGTCAAACCACGATGTCATAACCATTCTCGGCATTTCGTTTTCTATGTAGCCGAGTGAACTCGGTACGATATAGCCCACGCAGTCTATCAGACGGACGTTCATTGTCGCACCGTCTCCGAGGTTTACTTCAACTGCATCTTCGGGTATGAACTTCGGTTCGGTGGTCATTATGGTTTTACCTGCTGCCGACTGCGGTAATTCGTCAACGGCACGTTCACGTTTGAACTCGCTTGTTATATTCGGAATTACCAGCGATTCCATGAAACGCTTTATGAAAGTTGATTTTCCTGTACGTACAGGACCTACAACGCCTATATAGATATCACCGTTTGTTCTTTCGGCGATATTGGTGTAAATATCTTTAACCATGTCTTTCTCCTTTTTCATCATGTGACAATCGGTATCAACAGCATACCGCCCGATTCAAGTCTGTCGCCTGCGAGGTCGTTTTCTTCTATTACAGCGTTTACGCTTGTGCTGTAACGTTTTGCAATGTCCCATACTTCCTCGTTTTCGATACCGAAGTAAAGTTTTATTGCATAGTCACCGTCACGCTGTTTTTTTACCGAATCGTCAACGGAAATTTCCGTCAGTGCGTTTATTGAAGAACAGCTGTAGGCGGAAATTTTAGCCGATATTTCCGATTTTGCGGAAAGTATTCCCTCCGATGATATATTGTAGGAAACGTCTCTTATACTTATTTCGGCGGAAACCGTACAGCCCGAGAGGTTGTCAGGGAGGTTTATAGTCTCCTCAAAAGCCTCGTCCTTGTCGGGCATTGTTATCATGCCTGCATTGTCTCTTGCCGCCATTGAGTATGTGAGCATACCGCTTATTATAACAGATTTTCCGTCGTCGGACAGTCTTGTGTTTATGTTTTTCGGTGTACACCACATTGAATAGATTGTCTGCGGAACGTTGTCGCCCTCACTTATTTTTGCGGAATGTCTGAAACTTTCGTCATATATTACGGGTATCTGTTCGGCTTTTATTTCTGATACAAGTACACTGCACGGGTAGACGGTTGAGAAAGCGTCCGTGCCGAGCATTACGGAAGCCGTTTTTACCGCACTGCATATCAGTCTTAACTCAATTTCACATTTGATAATACGGTTTTCTGCGTTTTTGTCCGCAGACGGTGTTATGTCACAGCTTACCACTTCGGGAATCACAGTACATTCAAATGTATCATCAATACCGTCTATATCTATAATCTGACTGTAAGGAAGTGAAAATGACAACGGTTCAACCGCACCACCGTCTTTTTCACATGAATAAAGCAGTTTTATTTCAACAGCACCTTTTGCAAGGAGTTTTCCCGAAATCATTTTCTTTTCACATTCGGGAGATACACAGCGTATATTTATTATACTCATTACGGGTGGCTGTGCAGGTGATATTTCTATTTCTTCGTTGAGTTGCAGTGTTTTTTCGGCGGAGATTTTTTTTGAAGCAAAACGTACAGGCGTTTTTTTAACCTGTATATTCATTCCGAAAGCGTCTGATATGACTTCCTGTGCAGTTTCACCGTTAACAGATATTTTTACCGATACCGCTCCCCTAAGGTCAAGACGGCGTTTGTTTACAGCACGGAAATTTATATGGTCTGTTTTCGGGGTAAGCCTTGCCGTGAGATTTTCACCGCCTTTGTTCAGTTCGACGGTTTTTGAGAAATTCTGTCTCTGTGTTACGCACTGTAATGAAGAACCGCCCTCACTGCAATATAAAATTCTTATATCGCACCTGAGTTCATACGACAGCCTGTTATCTGTTATGGAATATCCGCTGATTACAGGAACAACCTCACAGCGTACCAGACGGAAAATATCGGGGTAATAGTCGGGAAGAATGTAATCCAGTTCCACACTCTGCTCCTGAACACCGTCATAAACGTTTTCGGCAGCGGGAACGGTTTCCCTGTTAATCTTAAAATCCATATATAGCCTCCTTGAAAATTGCTTTGTGATATTATATTCACCGTTGAGTACAAGTATTCCGCTTGCAATTTTTTTGTAAATACGCTATAATATATATACTCTCCATAAAGAAAGGAAATTACTATGAACAAAAAAGAAACTGCGGAAATCAAAAAGAATTTTTCCGACAAGAGCGGTTTTTTCATAATGGAAAAGATTCTCACCGCTTTTGTTGACGCTGAAAAGAATGTACGTTACAATCATGTCAATTCGTGCCTGACTATGCCTGCGGAGGAACACGACGTTTACAGTGAGACTCTTAAAAAAGTACTTAATACAAATGTCGGAAAAGCATTTGTAGAGTATGAGTTTCCAAATGAAGCATACGACGAGGGTAAACCTCAGAACATACTTTATACCCTCCTGAAATCCGAACTGAAAGACGAGCAGGCGTGTGAAAATTTCGTGAACCATATCGCTGAAAATTTTGTGTATTCAGGACCTTATGCAGTAATTACGGCTTACTGTTGCTATACAATCAGACGTAAAGACAAAAACGACGATTTCGCCGACGGTGAAGATGAGATTTACAGGTATTTACTTACGGCAATATGCCCCGTGAATACAGGCAGTGACGGCTTTGTGTTTGATTCTTTCAATAATGAAATAGTCAAGAAACTTAACACGGAACTTATTATAAGCAAATCTGCTTCCGACGGTTTTCTGTATCCCGTTTTCAGTAACAGAAGTACAGATGTTAACCATGTGATGTACTATTCAAAAAAGGCAAACGATCCGAATATTTCAATGGTTGAGGACGTTCTGGGCTGTACGTTTATCATGTCTGCCGAAAACGAAAAGACAAGTTTTCAGAAAATACTTAAAAATGTAGTAGGTGACGACCTTGATTATATGCTTATAAAAACGGTCAACGAAAAGATTCAGGAAGTCGTTGACGAAAACAAAAACGAAACCGACAAGGCTGTTATTGACGATTCAAAGCTGAAAAACATTCTTACCGATATAGGCGTACCTGAAGAACGTGTGCAGATGGTTGAACCCGTTTACGAAAAAGTCTGCGGTGATGCACCTCTTACTGCCTCAAATCTTGTGGACAACAAAACAGTGCTTTCGTCAGCAGGAATTACCGTAAACATAAAGCCGTCCGCAAGTGATAAAATCCGCACAAGCGTTGTTGACGGAAGAAGATGCCTGCTTATTGACATTGATGACCCCAATATTGAAATAAACGGTCTGCCCGTCACTTTAAGTTAAATAAAAAAGACTGCATATATGTGCAGTCTTTTTTTGTTGAATTATTAAATATCAGTACATTTCCTGTTCAAGATTTCTGAAATGTTCGGTTTCAAAGAAGTATGAGATTGTGATTCCGAAACCGTCACAAAGTTTCTTGATAGTTACAATTCCGACATTTTTGGCTTTGTGGTTGACAATATCATTAACTGTTGACTGGGTAACGCCCGAAAGAGTCGAAAGCTTATTGACTGTCAGGTTGTTTTCCTTACAGAGTTCAAGTATTCTGTAGGCGACTGCGTCTGAAATATTCATTATAACACTATCCTTTCATGTGAAAATTACATAAATAATGATAGCATTTTTTGTATAAAATAATTAACGGTAAACCGTTGACTTTTCAGATTCTTTGTGATATAATAAAAACATAACGGTAAACCGTTAATTATGTACTTGAATGTGCATAATGAAATTCCTTTATAAACTATTTGGATTGGGTTTTTAGGAAAAAGACTGTCCGTACATTATAATATGTACGGGCGGTTTTTTTTATTCATTTTTAATTTACTTGTTGTATTTAAACTTTTTTCAGAGCATATAAATAAAAAAATTATTGTGTGAATAAAAAAAGTCCGGCATAAAACCGGATTTTTATACAGCGATAACGTTAATATTACCTCAGCGGAATATTATTGTGTATATGTTACACAAAAAACGCTATCATTTTTTTGTCATATATGCTGTTGGGGAGTGGACTTTTGGCGGTGTTAATAATTGATTCGCAGATTGTATCA
>JAGAQS010000245.1 GCA_017622635.1 Ruminococcus sp.
ACGGATGTATTACGAACCACATTATCCGATTCTGCTTTCCGTGGAAAAGAGGATGTACTTTTGATTATGACAAAAAAGTCATGGGGCTTGATTTTTTATAAGGAGAATTTATGAAGAAAAAAAACGTTTCACAAAAAAATGACGTGGAAAGCTACAAAAAGAAAATAGTAACTTTTCTGAAAACCTGCAATAAAAAAACCATGCCCGTAAATGAACTTGAAAACAAGTGCCGTACAAAAAAACAGGGACGTGACAATTTTATAAAGGCATTCGACGAACTCCGCAAAGACGGTATTATCACCGTCCGCAAGGGAATGAAAACCGGTCTTTGTTCAAGACTTAATATTCACGTCGGTACGGTTACACGTTTAAGCCGTACTTTCGGTTTTGTAAAGACAGACAATGACATTGAGTATTTTATTCCGGGCAAGTGTATGCTCGGTGCTATGCCCGATGACCGTGTGCTTGTTTCGGATATTCCGTCACGTTCAGGCGAACCAGAGGGCGAAATAGTAGATATTATAGATTTCGGAAGTTCCGTAATGACGGGCAGAATCGAATTTACAGACGGTGCTTTCTATCTCGTTCCCGATACGGCGGTAAAAAACCACATAACCATTATAAAAGACCAGAGCGTTAAATTCAGTAACGGTGATAAGGTTCTTGCCGAAATAGTTTTCCGTGGCAGACGGCACGCCGAACACAAAGTTAAAATAACCTCTGTTTTCGGCAGTTCGGAATATGCATCATCATGTGCCAAGTCAATTCTTATGATTCACAATGCACCCGACGAATTTTCCGAAGAAGTTCTGAAAGAAGCAAGAAAAATTTCTGAGGGCGGCGTACAGCCTTATTCTTTCAATAACCGTGAAAATCTCTGTGACATGAAAATATTCACAATAGACGGTGCTGAATCAAAAGACCTTGACGATGCTGTTTCCGTCGAAAAAACAGACAACGGCTATCTGCTCGGTGTACACATTGCCGACGTTTCACATTATGTAAAGGGAAACAGTGAACTTGACAAGGAAGCTATGAGACGTGGTACGAGTATTTATTATGCCGATAAAGTTGTACCCATGTTGCCGAAAGAACTTTCAAACGGCATATGTTCGCTTAATCCCGACGAAAACAGACTCACTCTCTCGGCTTTCGTGAACCTTGACAATGAGGGACAGATTATTTCTTACCGTTTCTGTAAGAGTGTTATACGTTCACGTGTAAAAGGTGTTTATTCAGAAATAAATACTGTTCTTGATGGCTCTGAAACTCCCGAAACCGCTGAAAAATACGCTGATGTGCGAAATGAGATTTTTCTCATGAACGAACTGGCGGACATTCTTATTGCCAAGAAAAAACGCCGTAATGCTCCCGAAATCGAAACAACCGAAAGTAAGCTGATAATAGGCGACGACGGTATATGCTGCGGAGTTGTTCCGAGAGAACGTGGAAAATCAGAACAGATTATTGAAGAATTTATGTTGACCGCAAACGAAGCCGCCGCAAAACTTGCCAAAGAGAAAAAAGTTCCTTTTGTGTACAGAATACACGAAGTTCCCCCCGAAGCAAAAGTTGAGGCACTTCACCAACTTCTGCCGAAATTCAATCTTGAATGTCCGCATTTTACGGAATTTAAACCCGTACACGCCACAAAAATCCTTGAAAGTGCAAAGGGTACGGACAAGTTTGAAGCGGTCAACCTTATGGTACTCCGTTCAATGTCAAAAGCCAAGTACTCCGTTGAACCTCTGGGACATTTCGGACTCGCTCTTGACGATTATGCACATTTTACCTCCCCTATAAGACGTTACCCCGACCTCGCTATACACCGTATAATAACCGACATTCTCGCAGGATACAACAATGAATGGCTTAACAAACGTTATTCGGGTTTTGCGGTCAACGCCTCCGAACGTTCTTCAACTGCCGAAATAAGAGCAATTACTATTGAAAGAGAATGTGAGGACTGTTACAAGGCTGAATATATGAAGTCGCACATAGGCGAAACTTTTACGGCACGTATTTCAAGTGTTACTGAATTTGGTTTCTATGTACAGCTTCCAAATACAATTGAAGGTCTTGTCCACATACGCACCCTCCCTGAAGGTGAATACGACTACTCCGAACCCGTTTCACTGACTGAAAAATTCAGCGGAGTTTCATATAATCTCGGTCAGACCGTTCAGGTAATATGTTCTGCCGTGAATGTAAGCGACGGCGTTATTGACTTTGTACTTGACGATGATGACGAATAGGAGAATAAAAATGAAAAAAACTGTTATTGCCTTTCTTGCAACAGCAATTTTAATCAGCGGTTACGGCTGTGAAAAAAAATCTGAAAACAATAATAATTCAGATATTTCGGAAAGTCCGGTCTCTTCAGAATCCGCAACACTTCAGCCCGACCCCGAAGCCGTAAAAGCTTCTTCAGCCACTTCAACTACAAAAACAACAACATCATCAACCGTAACTTCAAAAACAACTGAAACAACGTCCGTTACTTCAACAACAGTTTCTTCAACAACCAATACAACAGTCAATGAAGAATTTTCCCAACCCGACCCACTCGGTGCAGGTGCTTTCTCATACGACGAAAACGGTGCATTGCAGTTTGACGAAGAACCGCAGACCGATAATAAACAGCTTATGATGTCCGCAGGTCAGGCTCTCTTTGAGTCTGCCTGCCGTACTCAGTGGCTTTATACGGTCGGCTGTCCATACAGTCTTGATATGAACTCTACCGCACAGAACGGTTTCGGCTGGACTTATTACAAGATTACTGACGAAAATATTCATTCCTTTGCCGATATAGAAAACGATTATTATGAGGTTTTCAGTGACCGTTACCCGAATGAAGATTTGAAAATGTTGTATCTTGAACTTGACGGTGCAGTCTATGCACTGAACGGTCAGCGTGAAATAAACCCGTATTATTCAGTTTCCAAAATCGTGGATATACAGTCACAAACCAACGACGAAATATTCTTCACAGTCGAAAATCATTATGAGGGAACGGATATTTCCCCCAATGAACCTTATTCGGAAAAAGATACGTTTTCAATGGTTATTTCGGAAAATAAAATAAGAGCAGGACAGTTTAAACTTCCTTACTAATGTTAAATTCACGTTAAATTTATGTGATTTCTATTGACTATCGGAAATTTTTTATTATATAATTATATCCGTAGATAAAAAACAAGGGGATTGCTTAAAATAATTTCTAAGGAGAAAGTTATGGAAGAATTTTCGATTTTCAACATCTTTACCCTGCTCGGCGGACTTGCATTTTTCCTGTACGGTATGAATGTACTGTCAACAGGTCTCGAAAAGCTTACGGGCGGTAAACTTGAAGTAGCTCTCAAAAAACTTACTTCAAACAAATTCAAAAGTATTATGCTCGGTCTGGGTGTAACTATGGCTATTCAGTCATCTTCAGCCGTTACCGTAATGCTTGTAGGTTTTGTAAATTCAGGGCTTATGGCACTCGAACAATCAATAGGAGTATGTCTCGGTTCAAATATCGGAACAACATTTACAGCGTGGATTCTTTGTCTTGGTGATATAAAAACCTCAGACAACGGTGGAACATTCAATTTAATACTCAATATGCTGAAACCGGAGTCCTTTTCACCTATTATCGCACTTATCGGCATAATAATGATTATGGGTTGCAAGAAAAACAAGAAAAAGGATATAGGACGTATCCTCATAGGCTTCGCAATCCTTATGAACGGTATGGAGCTTATGTCTTCAGCCGTTGACCCGCTTAAAGAATCAGAATCATTCAAACAAGTTCTTACAGCTTTTGAAAATCCTTTTTTAGGCGTACTCGTCGGAGTGGGATTTACTTGTATAATACAGAGTTCATCTGCCTCTGTCGGCATTCTTATGGCATTCTCAAAAGCCGGTGCTTTATCTTACGGAATGGCACTGCCAATCATCATGGGCTGTAATATCGGTACTTGTATTACTGCACTTATTTCAACTTTCGGCGTAAATAAAGACGCTAAGAGAGTAGCATGGATTCATGTCCTTGTGAAAATAATAGGTACAATTGTAATGCTTCCTGTTATAATGATTTTACAATCCGCACTTAACCTCAGTATATTTAACGAAACCGTCGGATATGTTGGTATTGCAACAATGCATACTATATTCAACGTAATCAATACCATTATATTCCTTCCGTTTACAAAACAGCTCGTTGCACTTTCAAAACTTATTATCCGTGATGGAAAAGAAACAGAGGACGACTCACAGCGTATTCTTACAGGTCTTGACGAAAGACTACTCAAAACCCCAAGTGTAGCCGTTCAGGCGTGCAGAACCGCTACTATCGAAATGGCTGACCTCACCAAAGAAACTATAAACAAGGCTCTTGACATTATTCTTGAATATAACGCCGATTCCGCCGAAACAATAATTAAAAATGAAGACATTATTGACAGGTTTGAAGATACTATAAATGGCTATCTCCTTAAAATTTCAAAAAGCAGTGTTACGGGCAGTGACAGCCGTATTGTTTCAAAAATGCTCCACTGTATAGGAAACTTTGAAAGAATTTCCGACCACGCTGTAAATCTCGTTGAGTCGTCACAGGAAATACACGACAAGAAAATAAAATTTTCCGACGAGTGTATAAACGAACTGAAAATTATTACAGAGGCTATTACCGAAAATATTAACAGTGCTTTTGAGGCTTACAATCTCAATGACCTTACAATTGCCCATAAAGTTGAACCGCTTGAAGAAGTCGTCGACAATCTCAGCATTGAACTAAAAAACAGGCATATCAGACGTTTACAGAATGATGAATGTACTGTTGAACTCGGATACATATTTCAGGATATTCTCACAAACCTTGAAAGAATTTCCGACCACTGCTCAAATATAGCCTGTATACTCATTCAGACCGACGAAAAAACCGATTTCCACACATATCTTGCGGACGTTAAGGAAAATGACGCATCTTTTCAGGACGAATACAGAAAATATGCTGAAAACTATTTTTCCCGTCTCAGCACCGCAAAAACTCAATAAATCAAAAAAGAGTACAGTATTTGAAAACTGTACTCTTTTTTAATGAGATTAATTTCTTTCAATGGGTATCCATATCTGAGAATGATAGTCAGGTGAAGTCATATTGCCTGACGGATATGCCTCGATATCCATTTCATAAGTGGGTCTGTATTCGGACGCAGGGAAAAATTCAGTGCATATTTCGTGCCATAATTTCTGAATGGCTTCAGGCATTGCACCTATACATTCCGCAACTATCCATGTACGTGCAGGAATTTCACTGACAGTATATCCCTCAGGTACTGTTATATTTCCGTCACACTCAACAGCTATTGAATAGTCGAAAGTCATTTTGTTTGTATGCGTATTGCCGTAACAGATACCGAAAATATACGTTTTATCAGACGCATTTGTCAGCAGTGTTTCAATAATTCCCGTTCTGTGTACCTTGTCCCAGAAGTCAGGAATTGTATTTTTGTTCTGACTTTCGTCAATGGAATGTATTTCGGTTTTTCCGAGAACCTTAAACGCAGGTTTTTCAATGATTCTGTAATTCATTGTATTACCGCCTTTCAAAATAATCTTTACACTTAGTCGAGAAAATGATTTCAGACCTGAACCGTTTCGACGTGCTTCCGACGGAGTTATACCGTGAAATTTTGTAAATGCCCTTGTAAAACTCTCCGGTGATTCATAGCCGTATTTTAAAGCAACGTCAATCACTTTTGACTTTAAAGAACAAATCTCACTGCCGGCAAGTGTGAGCCTTCTGTTACGGATATATTCCCCGACAGTCATTCCGCATACTGCATTGAAAATCTTCTGAAAATAAAACACCGAACAATAAGCCTGTTCCGCAATTTCCGAATAGTCAATTTTTTCAGTTATATGATTCTCAATATAGTCAAGTGAATTCTGTATACCGTTTATCCAGTTCATATTAATTTCCTCCCTGAGTGTGATTACATTATAACACGTTATAAAATTTTTTTCCTGATATTCTGTGCTTTAGTATGTCATAAAAAAAGCAACTGTTTTCACAGTTGCTTTTTATCATTAATAATATGCTATTGTTCCCGCAGGAAATTCACTTATTCTTCTTAAAAGGTAATTCTGCATTACTACGGCATCAGCAATACTTACATCACCGTCACCGTTAACGTCAGCCGCCGCACGTTCCTTTGAAGTCATATCTTCTGAATTTAAAGCAAGCTGTCTGATTCGTACAAGGTCAAACGAATCTATCTTCATATCCGAATAAACGTCACCGACAAGTATAGACACATCAACATCTTCACCGTCCGTATATGTTTCAGTCGGTTCTTCTGCCTCACTGCTGAATATTCTGACAAAATCCACAGAACCGTTAAAGCCGTTTCTGTCGTTATTGTCCGCACCTATCCTGTAAGCACCGTTTTCAACTGCACTTGCTATATCGTCGGGATTGATTGTTATTTCACCCTCTGCAACGGTCTTTCCGTCAACTGTAATCTTTCCCTTGTCTCCGTCAAGAATCAGACGCACTTTTGCCCATTTTCCCCGATATATAACATCATTTGCAGTAAGTTTTTCCGTTTTGCCGTCCAGTGAAATTTCAACATTCAGATTATTTCCATCCACAGTAAGTTTTATATGTGAATTATCGTCACCGAAAAACAAAACCGTTCCGTCGCCCCTGTTAAGAAATGCGGTCTGAATGTCTATATCTTTGGTATATAAAACACTGCTGTCAATTTCCGCAAAAGTATTTTCACCAAATGTAAGCACACCTTTTGCAGATGTCTGATTAACTGCCCAGCCTGCACCATAATTCATGCCATACGTTGAATTATATCTGTCCTCAAAACTGAATGAACTTTCGTTATCAAAGTCATATGCGTACATGAGTTTATCTGTATACGGTCTGCTGTCCACATATGTCTGACTACTTACCCAGCCGTAAGCAGTACCCTTTGAAACGGTCTTGCTGCCGTCGTCATAATAGTCACCGTCAACAACGCCCTGACCTGAAATCACTGCGTCCGTCATTACAAAGGCGTTTCCTTTGGCAACGGCATTTTCGGTCATCTTTGTGTTGCCATGAACACAGGCACTCTCTATTACTTTCGCATTTCCACTGACGTTTGCACGTCCCATTACAGAAGCTGTATCGTCAACACGTGCATTTCCCGAAACTACGGCATTTTCCGCAATTATTGCATATCCGCTTATTACGGCGTTATCCTGTACCGTTGCACTGCCCTGAACTACTGCATAATCTTCTATTCTTACATTTCCCGAAACTGTCGCATTGCCCATGACTTTTGCATTTTCTCCGACATATACACTGTCAGCAACATTTGCACCGTCGGAAACAAGTCCGCCACCGTTTGAGTGAACATGATAACTTTCCCACGGACTGTTATTGACTGTCCTTTTTACCATTGAAACGCCGTCACTGAATGTAACAGAATAAGGATAACGTTCCTTACTGCCGAAAGGTACATTGACTTCTGAAAAAGCCGAATCGTCGTTGCCGATTTCGGGCAGACCGAATTTTGTGATTTTATCAAGGTCAGGTGTAGCAATTACGGCAAGGTATTCTGTTCCCCCTGTACTATTCCATTTTACCATATCACCGGCACGGAAAAGTTCTGAATATTTACAGCTGCCGTCTGCATTTTGCTGTACTATGCAGGCTCTCCAGTCTGCACCGTCAACATTTGTACCGGCATTAAGTACAACTGAACGTTCGCCAATTTCTGACTTAATCGGTATTATATTTATTCCTGCAAACTGTGGTGCTCTTTCTGTCGGCACTGCATATGTGTTGGCTTTTCCCGAAACTTCTTCAAGCATTGTATAAATCTGCTGATAATTCCATGAGCCCGACTCCAAAAGTTCATTAAGTCTTGCACGGTAAGCGTCACCCTTTTTAAAGTCAAGTCCTGCCATATGTGCGGCATAAAGTCCGAGTGTTTCCTTTAAATCGGCAGGTGCAAGACGTTCAACCTGTTCAAACGGGTATTCGTCAGGCTGTCCCTCCTGCAAAAGCTTTTTCACAAAATCAGCACCGTATCCCTCAAGATTGTCGGGATTTTCCGTAAGATACTGGAAAAATGCCCACGATGCATAATAATCACGTCCACACGGAAATGTAAAACAAAGATTTTTCATGTACGTTTCAAAAAAATCCGTTCCGTGTCCTGTTTCGTCACTTGAATAGTCACTGTAAAGATACTGTTCCCTGTACCAGTTGCCGATAGCTTCCCACCATGCATATGAATATTTATTATTGTTCCAGCCACCCTGATGTGCTGTCATTACGTGTCCGAACTCGTGGGGGAATACCCATGACGGCGGATTATACCGCATTGAATCAACACAGCAGAACATATACGCAAATCCTCCGCTGTCATATGACATATACGCCCAGTCGTCCTGCATTCCCTCAAGACCTGTTCCCGAAATATAAATATTTGTCTTGTACTTGTTGCCGTCACGGTTTGCCTCATCAATAGCCTCCGACGGTTCTTTCATTGAAAGGTCGTTCATATAGACATTCCAGCAGGCTTCAAAATTCTTTGAATTTTCCTGTAAAAATTCCTGCGTAACTTTTGACGCATCACCTGAATTTCCCCATATAAACTGGAAATGTTCGGATTCATAATAATTATACCCTTTGTTGAAATTATAAAACGGGTCACGCACTAAATAGTCTTCAGCTTTAGCCGTCAGATTTGCAACCGGAATAACATTCAATGCCATAGCTAACGCTATGACTTTTTTTAAAAATTTCTTCATAAAAAACGCCCTTCTGTTATTAAAGTATAATTACATATTAACATTAATTTCTGTAAATGTCAATACAAAATATACATTTTGTGAAATTTATTCAAAACATTTCCGATAATTATTGACGTCAAATCTGAAATTAACTTCTCCAATCCATTCGATATTAGTATCATTATTTAAATATTCGTGGTAATATCCCCACATTCGACGGTAAATTTCTTCATTCCAGTTTGCAGAACACCATTCATCAAAAAAATTTTCATCATACAAAAGTTCATAAGCTATTGAATTATATTTTTTCCAATCACTGTCAGTCCAGTCCTCAACTTTTCTGATTCCCGAATTTCTGTAATTTTCCCAGTAATTCACGTCTCTTTTTACCGTTCCGAACTTATTCCATATAACCGTATTTTTAGAATATTTAACTTCTACCACAACTATTGTACAACTGAAATCCAAATCGTCTCCGCATACCAGCAATGGAAAATTACACGAATTTTTCTTTTCAACAAGTTCCCTGATATACCGCAGTTCACCCGCATGTTCAACGCACAAAGAAGAAACCAACCATTCAAAAAAATTATTACTGCCATGAATTTTTTCAAAAATATTGTTCACACATTCATTATCTACAAAGAAAAATCCGTTTTCATCAATTGAAAGCTTATTCATAAAAATCTCCATAAAACAAAAAACCTGTCCAATTCAGACAGGTTTCTTTAAATATAGTGCCGGCATTGTTCTGCTTTCCCGGGTCGTCGCCAACCAAGTATCATCAACGTTAATGAGCTTAACTTCCGTGTTCGGAATGGGAACGGGTGTGACCTCATCACTGTAAACACCGACTTTTTCTTGAAAACAAAGCAAAGTAATCTGAGGGAAAAACTCTTCTCACATGAATCAAAAGGAAAAGCCCTCGACCTATTAGTACTCTCAAGCTGAACACGTCACCGTGCTTACACTCTGAGCCTATCAACCTTGTAGTCTACAAGGGGTCTTACTCTTTCGAAGGGATATCTTATCTTAAGGTCGGCTTCACGCTTAGATGCCTTCAGCGTTTATCCGTTCCGCACTTAGCTGCTCGGCCGTGCCATTGGCATGACAACCGATGCACCAGCGGTGCGTCCATCCCGGTCC
>JAGAQS010000246.1 GCA_017622635.1 Ruminococcus sp.
AAACATAAATGCCCTTTTCCATTCAAATCTGCCTGTAAAAGATATAATTCTGCCTATAGGAATAAGTTTCTACACGTTTCAGAACGTTTCATATATTATTGATGTATACAGGGGAAAATCCGTTTCCGAAAAGAATATAATAAATTATGGTGCATATATAAGTATGTTTCCACAGCTTATAGCAGGTCCTATTGTTACATATCAGACTGTTGCCGAACAACTCAAAAAACGTAAACACACGATATTCAAAGTTGAGGACGGACTGAAAACCTTTACAATCGGTCTCGGTTATAAAGTTCTTATTGCGAATCAGCTTTCAGGACTCTGGAACGATATTTCTATGATAGGCTATGAAAGTATTTCAACACCGCTTGCATGGCTTGGGGTAATTGCCTATTCGTTCCAGCTTTATTTTGACTTCTGCGGTTATTCCCTCATGGCGATAGGTCTCGGAAAAATCATGGGCTTTGACCTGCCGAGAAACTTTGATTATCCCTATCTTTCGCTTACAATGACGGAGTTCTGGAGAAGGTGGCATATTACACTCGGTTCATGGTTCAGGGAATACATATATATACCTCTTGGCGGTAACAGAAAAGGTAAGAAAAGACAGATAATAAATACTCTTGCCGTATGGCTTTTCACAGGTCTGTGGCACGGTGCAAGCTGGAACTTTGTATTATGGGGACTTGTTCTGTTTGTACTGTTAATAACTGAAAAATTCTGGACGGGAAAATTCCTGAATAAATACAAACCTCTTGGTCATTGTTATATGTTCCTTATAATTCCCGTAACATGGCTTATATTTGCCATTACTGATTTTCACGAACTCGGCATATACTTTAAAAGACTGTTTCCGTTCATTCCGCAGGAAAAGGCTTTTGTACTTGAGGGTGACTATATAAAATATTTAAAGATATACTGGAAATTCTTTGTTGCAGGTATTTTATTTTCAACAAGAATCCCCAAAATGCTTTATGACAAATATAAGAAGTCAACAGTGTGCACAATAGTTCTTCTTGCCGTATTCTGGGGAGCTGTCTACTGTATGTACAAGGGCATGAATGACCCGTTCATGTATTTCAGATTCTGATTATAAGGGAGATTAAAAAAATGAAAAAACTGAAACAATGTATGTATACAATTTTTCTGATTCTGACCTGTCTGGTTGCATCTCCGTTGATTTTCAAACAGATATGGGACAGCAGTAAGGAAGTTGAACCGGCATCTTCAAAGAAACCGCCCGTTATTGACATACACAGCAAAAAAGAAGATACAACTTCCGATGTTACGGAAAGCGTGACGGGTATTGAGGAATTGACAACCGTTGCGACGACGGAAGAAATCACAACCGAACCGCCTGAACCTGAACCGCTTTTCGTTGAAAGCGACCCGTCTTATTTTGACGACGCTCTTTTTATAGGCGATTCACGTACAGTCGGACTCAATGAGTACGGAACTCTTAAAAATGCGGATTATTTCTGTAGTGTTGGACTTGCCTCCTATAAGATTGACAGCGAATATATAGACGGCTATTCAATTTATGATATACTTTCCTACAAAAATTACGGAAAAATCTATATTATGCTTGGTATAAACGAGTGTGCGAATGATTTTCAGTCTACCGTAAACTCATTTGCAAATCTTATGAATACTATAAG
>JAGAQS010000247.1 GCA_017622635.1 Ruminococcus sp.
GTGCAACAGTATGTGCTGTCAGAGACGGTATAGTTATAGCCGTAAACAATTCATGTGAACACAATTACGGCAAAGAGGGCAGCTGTGGCTGTGGCGGAGATTTCGGAAATTATGTCATAATTTCCCACGACGGCACATATTCAACAGTATACGCCCATATGGCTCACGCAACTGTTTCTGTAGGAGATTACGTCAATCAGGGGCAGACAATCGGTACAGTCGGCTCTACAGGCTGGTCAACAGGTCCGCACCTGCACTTTGAAGTGCGTGTGAACGGATACGCCGAAAATCCGCTTGATTATGTAAGTCCGTAAAATCAGTTTTTTATGAAAGGAGGCAGCAGTTTCGACTGCCGCTTAAAATGAAAAAGTTAATCATAGTTAAAAAAATTCTTACCTTTATGACCTGTTCCGCTATTGCAACAGGAATCATTACAGTATATCCGACCTCAGAAGATAACCGCAATGACGTTTCAGCCAAGACAATTGCTGAAATTCAGGAGGAAAGAAAAGCAAATGAAGCTAAAATTGCCGAATATGAATCACAGATAAACACTCTTGAGGGGAACAAGAATGACGAAAAGGCATATCAGGAAACACTCTCGGAACAGATTTATCTTATTCAGCAAAATATCTATCTGCTTAATAACGAACTTGATAAACTCAATGACGATATAACAAAAACACAGTCAAATATAAATCATCTCGATTCTGATATAGGTATCCAGCAGGAACTTATAGACAGCAATATTGAATTGTTCAAACAGCGTTTATGCACAATGTACGTTTCGGGAAATGAAAATCTTGCTTCCATCGTACTCGGTTCGGCAAGTTTCTATGACATAATGTCAAGAGTTGAAATGGTAAACAGAATCGCATCATATGATGAGGAACTTATAAACAAACTTCTTGACGAAATCGACAGTCTCGAAAAATCAAAGAAAGACCTCGAAACAGAAAAAATGTCCCTCGAAGCAAAACTCAGTGAACAGGAAACAAAAGTAAGTGAAAAAGCTGACGAGATTACTCAGCTTAACGAAAAAATGGTACAGACACAGGAAGTAATCGACAGAATACAGCTTGAACAGCAGTGCCTGAACCGTTCCAAAGAAGAAACACAGCAGTATCTTGATTCACTCGACGCAGAAGAGGCAATGATTCAGGAAACAATCAGAAAAAATGCCGAAGAAGCACAAAGACGTTACGAAGAAGAACAGAAACGTATTGCAGCAGAACAGGAAGCCGCACGTTTAGAGGCTGAACGTCAGGAAGCCGAAAGAAAAGCCGCTGCCGAAGAAGCTTCAAGACAGGCTGCATCAATAGAAGCTGCATCAATAGAAGAAGCTTCAAAACAGGAAGCGTCACGGGAAGCCGAAAGACAGGAGGCTTCAAGAGAAGCAGAACGTCAGGAGGCTTCAAGAGAAGCAGAACGTCAGGAAGCTTCAAGAGAAGCCGAAAGACAGGAAGCTTCAAGAGAAGCAGAACGTCAGGAAGCTTCAAGGGAAGCCGAAAGACAGGAAGCTTCAAGAGAAGCAGAACGTCAGGAAGCTTCAAGGGAAGCCGAAAGACAGGAGGCTTCAAGAGAAGCAGAACGTCAGGAGGCTTCAAGGCAGGCTGCAATGACAACAACTACCACTACCGCCGTTACAACCACATTAACTACTACCGTCGCCGTTCCCGTGACAACAACAGCAACAACAACTGTATTTAACACAAACGAACCCGACGATGTTCAGACAACTTCAACCTCAACAACAGTTTCAACAACCACTGACACTACAGTAACTCAGACAAGTGCAACCACCACAACTTCCGAAACAACTACAACCACAACGACAGCTACCGTTGCCAAACCGTCTGCATCAGGATTTATATGGCCTACTCCGGGATTCTACTACATATCAAGCCCGTTTGCTCAGCGTTGGGGCACTATGCACAAGGGTATTGACATCGGTGATGCCGGTATAATGGGCGGTTCTATATGTGCATCAAAGGCAGGTACTGTTACATATGTAAGCAATTCATGTACTCACAACTATGCAAAAACTTCAAGCTGCGGCTGTGGCGGAGGTTACGGAAACTACGTAATAATTCAGCACGACGGTACTTATTCCACTCTCTACGGTCATATGACATCTGTTTCTGTTTCAGTCGGTGACTATGTTCAGCAGGGTGACGTTATAGGCACAGTCGGCTCTACAGGTTTTTCAACAGGCGCACATCTTCACTTTGAAGTACGTGTAAACGGCGTACAGCAAGACCCGCTTAAATTTGTAAGTCAATAAACCAACAAAAAACGGGCAGTTTTTATACTGCCCTTTTCTTATACGGAAAGTGATGATATACAATGAAAAAGAAAGTTAGTCTCGCCCTGACGATAAATCTGATTGTGATTGCTTCTTCAGTAACTTTTATACTGACATATCTTTTCGGACTGGAAAATTATGGTAAAAAGGGTAAAAAATATGACGAACTGCAAGCACTTGATTCATATGTAAGACAGAATTTTTACGGTGACATCAATGAAAACGAACTGAACGACGGTATTCTGAAAGGCTATGTTTCAGGACTGAATGACAGATATTCAAGATATCTGTCAGCAGACGAATATGCCGACGAAAAAAGTGAAAATGCAGGTGAAATGACAGGTTTAGGCTTTACACTGAAAAAAAACGAAAACGGTTATATCAGGGTTGCGGAAGTTATGCCCGATTCCCCCGTAAGTGAAACGGACATCAGACCCGACGACCTTATAGTTGCGGTAAATGGTAAGGACGTTATTAAAACGGGGTTTGAAGAATCAATAGACGCAATGACGGCAACTGAACAGATAACTTTTACTGTACGCCGTGACAATACCGACAAGGATTATACGCTTACACGCCGTCACATTGATGTAACAACAGTAATGGGTGAAATGCTTGAAAATCATGTAGGATATATAAAAATCAGTGGTTTCAAGGAAAATACTCCCGAACAGTTTGAGGAAACTTTTGAAAAACTCAAAAAAGACGGTGCAAAGGGCATTTTATTTGATGTACGTGAAAACGGCGGTGGTCTTCTCACTTCACTTGAAAAATGTCTTGACCCCTTGTTACCTGAGGGAATTATAGCAACGGCAGAATACAGTGACGGACACACCGAAAATATAGTGGAATCCGACAAGGAGGAAACAAACCTGCCCGTAGTCGTTCTTGTAAACGAACATACGGCAAGTGCCGCAGAACTGTTTGCAGCGTCTTTGCGTGATTTCGGCAAGGCTGAACTGGTAGGCGTTCAGACTTACGGCAAGGGCGTTATGCAGACAACCACGGAATTTACAAACGGCGGTGCTGTTGTTCTTACAATCGCCGAATATAAAACTTCCGTTTCGGAATGTTATGACGGTGTGGGACTTACTCCCGACTATATAGTTGAAAACGAAGATACAGACGAACAGTACAACAAGGCAGTCGAACTCATAAACAGTAAAATAAATTAAGGGTGCAGAATATGCACCCTTTTATTTTTTAACAATAGCTTTACAGACACTCGCACAGAAAATCTTCCCTGCCCCACTGTTTTTCAGTACGGCAGTTATTTCTGAAAACGTACTGCCTGTTGTACAGACATCATCAATCAGTAAAATATTTTTACCCTTTACCGTTTCGGGACTGCTGACTTCAAACGCATTTTCAAGATTCAACATTCTTTCCGCACCGTTCAGTGCTTTCTGTTC
Source organism: Ruminococcus sp. (assembly GCA_017622635.1). Classification (GTDB taxonomy): domain Bacteria; phylum Bacillota; class Clostridia; order Oscillospirales; family Ruminococcaceae; genus Ruminococcus. The sequence continues at coordinate 3,718 of JAGAQS010000247.1, forward strand.
TGCGGTTTCACGTATTTTTCTTACAGCACAACAGACAGGTATGCCGAGTTTTTCACTTACCGTTTTGGCTATAAGTTCAGTCTGATTATAACCACGTTTACGTTTTGATTTTATTGAAAGCGGAACAGGTACAATAATATCAGCAGATATGCCGTTATTTTCAACAGTATCCGCAAGATATGTGCCGAACGCATGAGCAGAATTTCCGCATACACCGTCTTTGAGAAGAAAGACAGCAGGTTTTATATTGTCATCGTACTCAAAACAGGCACACGCTTTTTCACTGCCGTCTGTTTCAAAACTGTCATTATACATTTTAAGCCTGTCCGTACATTCAGGACAGAAACAATCGTCTGCATTTATAATCTCCCGACACACAGGACAGCGGTTAGGAAAAAACAAATTAAGTATTTTACGTTTTAAATGATAGTCCATATCAGAAGTACATGAAAAGCTGACACTTTATCATACCATTGTAAAGTTTACGGCGTTTATTTGCGTTTCTGCCGAAAAACTTTTCAAACTCCTCATGCGGTGAAATTATATAATCGGACTGACCTTCTGCCGTTCCGAAAACACGACCCATCTGTTTATAAATATTCTCTGCCTCACGGATTTCGAGAAGTCTCTCACCGTATGGCGGATTACATATTACAATTGAATTGTCAGGCTGACGGAATTTTGAAATATCAGCCTGTTCGATTTTAAGACGTGACTTTATCCCTGCTTTACGTGCATTATCGAGAGTAAGGGCAACGGCGTTGTCGTCAATATCAAAACCTATTCCCTGAAACTGTGCCGAACGGTCAACATTGTCAATAGCACGGCTTCTTTCCTCCTGCCATACCTTGGAATCTATATTGTTCCATTTTTCCGCTGCAAATCTTCTGTTTATACAAGGTGCTATTTTCAGGGCTTTCAGTCCTGCCTCAATAAGAATCGTACCGCTTCCGCAGAAAGGGTCACAGACTATTGAATCGGAACGCACACGTGCGAGGTCAACGATACCTGCCGCAAGGGTTTCTTTTATGGGTGCGGTGTTTGAATTTTTCCTGTATCCCCTCTTATGAAGTCCGACACCGCTTGTATCAAGATAAATTGTGGCAACGTCCTTTAAAATACTGAATTTAATCTGTACAGTCGCACCCGTTTCCTCAAACCAGTTTATACCATACTTTGATTTGAGACGTTCAACAACCGCTTTCTTAATGATTGACTGACAGTCGGGAACACTGTGAAGTGCGGAATTAAGTGAATATCCCTTGACGGGAAAAGCGTCCTGCGGGTTAATATAACGTTCAAATTCAATTGCTTTAACGCCTTGAAAAAGTTCCTCAAAAGTTGTTGCCTTAAACTCCATAAGTTCGATTAAAACACGTTCGGCAGTGGAAAGGCATATATTTGCACGTGCAAGTATATTTGCGTCACCCGTAAAGCTGATTTTACCGTCACTCACTTTAAGGTCAGTACCACCTATTTTTGTTATTTCGTATTTTAAAACACTTTCCAGTCCGAAATGACATGGACAGCAGAGTCTTATTGTATCATTCATATTTTTCTCCTTACAAATATACCGGTTAATATGAGTTAACCGGTATAATTTTTATAAATTAATATTTACCATGTACCGTTGCCGGCACCTCCATCAGCTGCACCACCGCCGGAGTAATCTCCTCCGCCTGAATAATCGCCGCCACCTGAGTAGTCGCCACCGCCTGAGTAGTCACCGCCACCTGAGTAATCGCCACCACCTGAGTAGTCACCGCCGCCTGAGTAGTCACCGCCGTTGTCCCACGTGTTACCGCTGTTGTCCCATGTGTTACCGCTGTTGTCCCATGTGTTACTTCCGCCGTTATCCCACGTGTTGCCACTGTTCCATGTATTATTATTGTTATAACTGTTATCATAAC
>JAGAQS010000248.1 GCA_017622635.1 Ruminococcus sp.
ACAAGGCTCTTTTTGGAAACGCTTGTGGCACTCAACGGGTCATCGTCGTCAAAGTCAAGCATACTGTCGAAATCTTCTTCCATGTTACCTGCTGTTTTTACTTCAGCATCGTTGTTGTTTATATCTTTGCTCATAATTTACATACTCCCTTTCATATCCATTGACAACTGCAATATTGCAGTATGAACTCATTTAAAAATTAAATGTGTGCGTTTACTTCCCCGAAATCTATTTCAAGGTTCTTCCAGAGCGGGAAACCTTTTCCGGGTGCTATATCATAGAAAACACCGTCGGGCATCTTTACACGCCATACTTTTTCAGAACAGTTTTTTATTCCGAGCATACCGGGCTTGAGTTTGTTTTCAACAAGTTCACCGGCAACTTTCTGAAAGTCGTCTGACTTCGGGTTTACTTCACACTCATAAAATTTACTTCCGACGTAAAGCGGTATACGATAATCACGGTTACTGAATGCAAGGCTTACAAACTCCGCACCGCATTTCGGACACCTGTAAGCATTGTTGTTTACATTTTCAAACATTGATGTAAAATTTGTTCTTCCGCAGGTACAGACAATAATTTCGGAACGAAGTCTTATAAAGAGCTTCTGCCATTCGTTCTCAATAATACGCTTGTTAGGTTCTCTTATACCTGTCGTAAAGGAATGTATAAAGGCAGAACGTATATATGCGGGATATATTCTCCAGAACTTTATTACATTATCGTGAATACCACGCACGGGACGGTTTGAAGTGTCGTCGGGGTCATATACAAAAACTGCCTGCTGTCCGTAATGTTTCAGCTCGGAAGTTTCTGTCAGACAGACATCTTTTACAACCTTTTCACCTTCCATAGGGTCTCCCCTGAAAAGAAGCTTGAAAAGTACAACGGCAAGTGAATACTTATCGGTCTGAACATTCGGCTTTGCCACACCCCTTACGACTTCGGGAGCCATATACCCCGGCTTACCGCCGATACCAAAGTTGCTTCCGTCAGGAGCGATATTGTCACAGTCACATACAAGAATATCACCTGTATTTACATTAATAAAGAAACCGCCGTCATTCAGGTCCTGATAGCTTTTTCCTGCTCTGTGAAGCTGTCTGAAAGCGTTTACAATGTTTATTACGGCAGTAACCATTGCGTGCAGGCTTGCAAACTGTACGGAAACTTTTGTTGCACGTCCTGTCAGTTCGTCAATATCAAGTCTGTAAGTATTGAGGATATCAACAAAAGAATCATATCCCTGCGGACGCAAGTCCATTATATAACCGAAAGTAGCCTGACTGTTCTGTTTTGTGAGATACTTAGGCCAGAGGAACTTTTCGCTCGGCGCTCCGTCCTTTATATTGTTTTCAATATTCTTACGGAAAGCCTTTGCGTTCTTGATTTTATCAACATCGTACCATTTCAGTGCATAATCTATACCGTTGAAGTCAACGAGATAAACGACACCCTGTCCGCCACTGCCGAGTATTTTCTTTACAGTTGCAGCACCGCCGTACTCCATTTCCACTTGTTCGCCGATTTTAAGTTCTACCACTTATATCATTCCCTTCTGAATTTTATTGTTATAAATTTATCTGCCGAAAGGAGTTCCCTTTGCAACTGTTTCAACATTGATTCCGTTACTTATACAGTAGCGGTGAACATATGAATTTTCATAACATCTTATAGTAAGAGACGTACAGTATGAAAACGCATCTTCTTCTATGAATTTCACATTTTCCGAAAGAAACAGTTTACGAAGTTTTTCACAGCCTGAAAACGCACTCACACCTATACTGCTTACTGTTGACGGAATATCTATTATTTCAAGACTGTGACAGAAAGAGAAAGTGTTGTCCTCAATATCAAGCCCGCCCTCAGGCAACTTTACCATTGTAAGCTTTCCGCACTGGCTGAACGCACCCTGTTTGAGAACTTTCAGCGTTTCAGGGAGTTCAATGCTTTTAAGTCTCTTACATTCTGAAAAGGCATATTCCCCTATTGAAACAAGAGTTGAGGGGAGTTCGATTGTTTTCATAAATCCGAAACCGTCAAATGCGAAACTGTCGAGTTTTGTATATCCCTCAGGAATCTTTACAGCACCTTTAAGTCTGTACTTTGCAGCGTCGGCAGGTCTGAAAACTTTCATATTCAAATCAAAAGGCATAGGCGGTTTTTTAGTACCGTTATTCTTCGGAGAGGAACCCGAACCCGTTGCGTCCGCCGACTGCGGTTCTTCGGTCTTTTTCTGTTCAGTGAGTTTTGAAACATATTCCCAGCCAAGCATATATGTAAAACAAACAATCACAAACTCAGCGGCGTTTTCTGAAAGGAACATTTCCGAAACCATAAATTCCTTTGCCTTCATAATTGCTATTTTCTGCTGTTCACTTTCTTTAAGCATAATTGCGGCAACTCCGCACTGAAGCATATTTTTCAAAAGACGGCGTTCTTTTTCGTACTCGGGGATAAAATCATTAAGCAATGAAATAAATTTATTTGTATCTTTTATAATATCCTGTCCGTACTGGTCCATCATGGATTTCAAAGCACGCTTTATATCAACAGTATTTTCAAATCCGGCAACATTTCTTGAGACCGGAGTTCCGCATTTAAGGCATACATCGGCATTCGGACCAAGTTCGTTTCGGCATCTCTCACAGAGCATAATCAATCCTCCTAAGTTTTATCAGGGACACATTTGTTTCACCATTTACTTTAATTCACAATAATTTCATTATAAATTACAATATTGTCCATTATTGAAGTATATCATGTATTTGACAAAAAGTCAAGAGTTAACGTAAATTTTACTCATAATTTTATGTTTCTCACAAAAATAAAGCACAAAGTCTATGCACTTCATAGAAAAGCGGTAAATATTTTAGTATTTCCGATATGTTTTTTTAAAATTACATATTCTGTAAAATATGCATATGTTACAATAATTTATTAAAATTTCAGCAGTTTTTATCTTGAAATTTAAATGTATATGTGTTATAATTAGAAAGACAGACAATATGGGAAAATTTTTTCCGAAAACAAAAAAATAATCTCAGGGAGGTTTACTAATGAAAAAGTATACAAAAAAAATCATGAAAATTCTCACCCTCGGAACATTGGCAGCATCACTTTCCCTCACGGGCGGTTGTGGTAAAGATGACGAAAAAACAAGCGTTTCTTTAATATTCAAATGCCAGAATCAGTTTTGGGAAACGCCTAAAACAGGGGCTGAAGATGCCGGAAAAGAACTTGATATGAATCTTTCATTTGATACGCCTGAAACAGAAGATGTAAAAGAACAGGCGAAAAGAGTGAAAGATGCTGTATCAAGAAAAGTTGATGCTATAATAATAGCACCCACTGCGGACGATGATGAACTTGCCGATGCCTTGAAATATGCACAGAACAACGGAATAAAAATAATAACAATTGACTCTGATATAAGAGAAGAAGTAAGGTCATCATGCATAAGCACAAACAATACATATGCAGGTGCTATAGCCGCAAGACAGGCTGCCGAAATTCTCGGAGGACAAGGAGAAATAGGAATAGTTATTCACCTTGAAACAGCTACAAACGCACAGGAACGAAAAGGCGGGTTTGTTTCACAGATTGACGAATACAATCAGCCCGAAGACAAAGACGAAGAAGAAACCACAGACAAACTGAATATAGTTGCAACGGAAAGCGGTAACGGCAATATAAGTGACTCAAAAGATGCCGCAAAGAAGATTATAAATGAAAATCCTGATGTAAAATTACTGTTCGCCACAAGTCAGAGTACAACAATAGGTACTTGCATGGCTGTTGACGAACTCGGCAAGGCTGATTCTGTTCAGGTTATCGGTTTTGACTCATTTGAGGGAAAAGAAGGCTCAAAAAGTTCCAATGAATATCTGGACAGCGGTGTACTTGACGGCTTTATTCTCCAGAACCCATATAACGAAGGCTATCTCGGCGTAAGATATGCGAGAGACCTTATAGACGGTCAGAGTATCGCAACAGCTATTGATACAGGTGCAACGCTTGTCACAAAGGACAATATAAACAACAGCGATATTCAGCTTATCATGAACCCGACAAAATTAATGGAGGACTTAAATAATGGCTAATAACAACAACAATACTTACGAGGGTTCTAAAACCCAGAAAAACTTTACTTTCGCACACATTATGATTTTTATAATCA
>JAGAQS010000249.1 GCA_017622635.1 Ruminococcus sp.
GTCGGAAGCTGTTTCTGTATCACCTGTAGTTTCTTCGCCGAGTTCAAAACTGTTCATAAATTCTTCAAAGTCAAAAGGTGTGAACTCATCAACCTTTACAAGATAAATCTGTTCGTCGTAACTCTCCTCAGTGCCTACGAGCTTATCGCCCTCCATAGTGAGAAGCATAGCACCTGTTTCATTTGAAATTTCAATTTCTGTTTCGCTGACCATACCCCATGTATATGTCAGACCTTCTTCTGTACCACTGTATTCTGCCATATTGTCAGCCATACTTGCTGTGTTGTCGTCCTTTATGTCAAGCTGAAAAACGGCATATATCGGAATACCCATGAGGTCGGTCATTTCTTCGCCCTCAACTACCATTTTTTCACACTCCCACTTACCGATAAAAGCAGTAGCGTCGGCATCAATATATTCATGTGTTACAACTTCGGTTGATTCTTCTCCCATTGCATCATCTTCAGTTTCAGAAGATTTTTCTTCAACTGTGGTATCTTCTTCTGTTACCTCTTCTGTAGTTGTTTCTGCCTCTGTTGTTTCTTCTTCTGTTGTGGTCTCTTCGCTTGATTCTTCGGAAACAGACGCACTTGAATCAGAACTTTCCGTTTCCTCGTCACCGCATGATGCAAACATACAGGTCATAGTTGTGCAAGCCATTAAAAGTGCAATTAATTTTTTCATAATAATTCTCCTTGTTATTCATAAAGATTTAAATTTATCTTCAAATCATGAGTTTAAATCATCTACTGACGTAAATTCATTAACTCTGACAAGATATATCATAGCATCTGAAGTATCGTCGTTTATAATAAGGTAATCACCGTCAAGAGTCATAAGCATAGAATCATTTTCGCCGTCAATTACTGCGATTTCCGTTTTACTCAACATACTCCATGACCATATTGTTTCCTCCGTGATTTCCGATATAACTTCACCGAGTAATACCGTACCGTCCTCTTTAAAATCAAACTGGTATATAAGACTTAACGGTATATCGTTTATATCAGTCGTTTCCTCACCGCCGACAACTGCCCGTTCACCTTCCCATTTTCCGAAAAAAGCAGTTTTGTCGGATTCATTAAAACCGTTTATAAAACTTTCAAAGTCAAAGGGTGTAAATTCATCAACCCTGACAAAATACATAACGTCGTCGGTCGCCATATCAGTTCCGACAAGATAATCACCGTCAAAGCTGAAAAACATGGCATCACCGTTTTCGTCCATGATTCCGATTTCGGTTTCACTTAACATTCCCCAAAAATATTCGGGGGATTCTTCAATAATGCCGTATTCTGTCATATTTTCCGAAACACTTACCGTATCATCATCTTTCAGTTCAATCTGACATACAGCATACAACGGTATACCTTCAATGTCGGTTATTTCCTCGCCGTCTATAACCGCCCTTTTACATTCCCACTTGCCGATAAAAGCAGTAGGGTCTGCATCTTCAACGTATTCATATGATGTAATTTCAGAATCTTCATTTTCCGTTACAGATATTTTTATTTTTTCCGTTCGGGATTCTGTTGACGTTTCTTCAGATTCTGACGACGATTTCTCAGATTCAGTTGTTGTTTCAGATGTGTTTTTTTCTGTTGTTTTGGTTGTTGTCTGTGTTTCCGTCTGAGATTCGGTTTTTGTTTTGGTTTCGGATGTTGTTTCCGTTACGGCTGAATCGGAAACGGATACATTATCTGTTTCTTCCTGTTTTTTTCCGCACGACACGGACGCACAAAACACAGTCATACAGGCAACAAGTGAAATAATTAACTTTTTCATTATTCATCAACTGTTGTTGTTTCGGATTCTTCGGAAACAGCGTTTTCTTCCGTCTTTTCAGTATCTTCCGTTGATTCAGCATTTTCAGACGCTGATTCGTTCATAAATTCTTCTGCGTCGAAAGGTGTGAACTCGTCAACACTGACAAGATATATCACATTATCTGATTCAGAGTCACGACTTGCGAGTTTATCTCCCTCAAAAGAGAAAGTAAGTGCTGTACCGTCCTCGGAAACGATTTCAATTTCAGTTTCGCTTACCATACCCCATGTATATTCTATCACTCCTGAAGGTGCGTAGTCTGACGTATAAGCCTTGCCGTCATCTTTTATATCAAACTGAAACATTGCATATATCGGAATACCCATAAAGTCGGCAAGTTCTTCACCGTCAACAATTATTTTTTCGCACTCCCACTTTCCGAGAAAAGCAGTGGCATCAGCATCAATGTATTCATGTGTTGTTTTTTCGGTTGTTTCTTCTTCAACAGATTCTTCCGAAACAGACGATTCACCTGAAACAGAACTTTCCTTTTCTTTGTCACCGCATGATGCAAATGTACAGATTATCGCTGTACAGGCAATTAAAAGTGCAAGTAACTTTTTCATAACTTCTCCTTTTGACTTTCTGAAAATTTATCTGTCGTTAAAGTACAGATAATTTTAAGTCATGTTATATATTATACCACGAATAAAAAATAAAGTAAATGGACGTTTCGGAAACTTTTTATATAAATTCAAAGATATTATTATAAAACCTGCACAAAAAATGTACTTTATAATTGTTACAAGTGCTAAACGGAACTACATTACAAGACCTGTGCATACTATTCCCTCCGTAAAGTGTTTCTGTAAAAAAACGTATATAAGCATTACGGGTGCAATGGAAATCAGACAGCCAGCTTCTTTCCACACAATTTCCTCTCTCGGACTTATCTGTACGGTTGCCGTATTGAAAAGATTTTTTTTCAGTTCACCGTCAAGATTTTCAAGGACAACGGCAATTGTTTTTGTATTTGTAAAAAATGACGTACTCATATAGTGGTCATTCCAGTAAAACACAAACGAAAACAGAAACACCGTAACAAATGCAGGTATCGCATTGGGAAGCATTACTGAAACAAAAGTCCTGAAAGGTCCGCAACCGTCAATGTATGAAGCGTCTTCAAGTTCTTTAGGAAGTCCTTTAAAAGACTGTATAAAAATAAGAATCATAAGACCCGAACGTATACCGTTGCCCGTAAGTGCAGGCAGATACATAGTAAGCATACTGTCAATAAGATTAACGGTAAACAGCCCTTTTATTCCGAAATTCATAAACTGCGTATAAAGCGGTAACGATATAATCTGAGGCGGTACAATAATCATCATTATGACTATTGCGAAAAAAAATTTTTTTCCCCTGAAATTATATCTTGCGAAACCGTAACCCGTTACAGCACATGAACAGACCTGAACAAGTGAACAGCCGATATTTAAAAAAAGTGTATTTTTAAGAGTATTCCCGAAATCCATAGCCTTTACAGTATCTCTGATTACACTAAGCGTGAAGTTCTGCGGAATCCATATGACAGACGGATTATTCATGTCATTTCTTTCCCTGAATGCACAGCTTACCATATATATTACAGGATACATAATTACAAAGCCGAGTCCGAAAAGAATCACAAACCGGAAAAAAGACCATATTTTTTCTGTAACTTTATTTATCGGAATCACCCCATTTACACAGAATGAATTTATTCAGAATAAAGACAATAATTCCCGTCATAACCATAACCACACCAAAATAAACCCATGCCATAGCCGACTCCTCACCGAAAGCCCATTCGTTTCTCATGTCGCCCATACGTTGCATGACCGTATTCAGAGGATTTGTAAAGGAGTCTATGACGGTAAAAACAGTGTTCACGACAATAAACGGGCTTACATACGGAAAAGTTACTTTCCAGAAATATTCCCACGCAGTCGCACCCTCTATCTGTGCGACTTCTCTCGCAGAACGTGGAATATTCTGCAATGCCGAAAGAAAAATAAGTATCTGTATACCACTGTTCCACACAATTCCGAAAATATTGTCGGCAACCGACGAAATAAATGTACCTGCTCTGTCGCTTATTCCGTAAACACCGAGAAATTCAAGCAGTTCACCGATTAAATCAGTCGAAAACATTGTTGACGAATTTATGACATCATTGTTTCCCGACATCTCCATATCAGCACTGATAATTTTATATACAGGACCTGTAACAATAATCACAGGCAGAAAAAACACCGCTCTTGCAAGTGTCCTGCCCCTGAAGTTCTGATTTAAAATCACAGCAATAAACAGTGAAAATATAATAATCAGCGGAGTTTTCCACAGTGTTTCAACAAGCATATCAACAAGATATTCAGTATACTTTTCGTCTTCCGTAAGTACTTTTATATATTTTTCCATTCCGACCCATTCCGTTACGGTTTTTCCCGAATCAACAGTAACTTCACTGAATGAAAACAGCAAAGACTTGAAAAGCGGAATCAGAAAAAATACAACCGTTCCCACAATCCATACCGAAATAAAGCCATAACCGTAAAGAGCCTTTTTTTTTGAATACGGAATTTTCTTTTTCATCAGAAAATAATTCCCTCCTCCGCATAGTCCGAAAGTTTTATAATATTGCCGTTGCAGTCAATGGTTTTGTTGTTGAAATCAGCCGTTATAACAGTACCGTTTGACCAGACCGAAGTTATAAGATTACCTGAGTTTTCAACATTGTATTCAACAATTGTTGAATCTCCGACAGTTTCCGCAACATATTCAATAATCTTATAAGCGACGGATATTGTGTCAATCCATTTTTCATAGTTCGCATAGTACAGACCGTCCGCATCTGTGTCTTTAAGAACGCCTGTCTCATTGTAAATCATATCACACCGCAGACTACTACCCGTCACTGCCGACATAAGCAGAAGATTTTCAGCGTCGGGACTGCCATTAAAAGCCGTTGACGTATAGGGAACAATACCATGCATGACCATCTGAAAAAACGGTATATTCCCGTCAAAAATATCATAACCGCTTGAATTAAGGGGTACGTTTATAATATGGTCTGCATACGGAAAAACATAAGCATTTGCACCGTCAGCAAGCAGTTTTTCGGTTTGTGAAAGATTTTCCGTTATGATGTTCATTGTATCATGACGTGAAATCTTGTCTTTGCTGTAATCACCGTAAAGAGAAGTACTCAGACTGCCGAACGAAATACCGTTCATTTCAGAATAATTTTTCCTGATTTCCGAAAACATTTCACCGAAACACTTCGGAGAAAGAAGCATACTGTTTTTCCGTAAACTGTCGGGAATACCATAAGCTAAATTATACGGCTGTATTTTTGAATAAGAACCCGATACCCTCACCGCACCCGAAAAAACATTAAAGCCGTTAAAATAAATACTGTCCGTTACGGGATAAAATTCAAAATTATTACTTTCAATAAAGTCCATAAAATCACTGAAATCACTTTTTCCACCAAGAGTGCGTGATGGTTTTGCTTTGGTGTCAATCTTGTTTTTAATACCGTTGTCCGTCCAGTTCCTGTAGGAAACAACCATATTGTCAACACCGTTTTCTTTCAGTTTTTCAAGAATGGTTTTCGCACCGCTGTAGTCCGTCAATGACTGTTTCGTCA
>JAGAQS010000250.1 GCA_017622635.1 Ruminococcus sp.
ACTTCGTAATTGAAGTCAACATGACCGGGGGTATCTATCAAGTTGAAGATATAATCTTCACCGTCCTGTGCCGTATATTTCAGACGTACGGCACGGGCTTTTATTGTGATACCCCTTTCACGTTCGATATCCATGTTGTCAAGCAACTGTTCCTCCATATCACGAACCGCAACGGTTTCTGTTTTTTCAAGAATACGGTCGGCAAGAGTTGACTTTCCGTGGTCTATGTGGGCAATAATACAAAAGTTTCTTATTTTCTGATTAGCCAAAATATTCTCCTCTTTTCTGTTTTTATACTTCAATGTGCGTATTCAGATAATTTTCCTCAAAGTCACCTATCGGCATGGGTTTTGCAAAGAAATAACCCTGAAAAATATCACTGCCCGACTCCGTAAGAAAATCAACCTGTTCTTTTGTTTCCACTCCCTCTGTTATTACCTCCATATCAAGAGAATTTGCAAGCGAGATAATCATTTTAAGAATTGTCTTACTGCGTTCTTCTCTGTTTTCGGTATCCTTGAGGAATCCCATATCAATTTTAAGAACGTCGGCAGTGAGGTCTTTAAGTGTATTAAGCGACGAGTACCCACTTCCGAAATCGTCTATTTCGATTATAAAACCGAAGTCTCTGAGACGCTGTATAAGTTTAAGCTGAACAGCAGGATTGTTCATTACAGCCGTTTCGGTGATTTCAAGATGCAGACATTCGGGATTAATGTTATATTTACCGACAAGTGAAGTTATAACTTCATATACATCAAGCAAATAAAAATCTTTCTGTGATATATTGACGGATAAATAATAATCTGTTCTGCCCTCTTTGTTCCACTTGTCAAGCTGAATACAGGCAAGTTCCCACATATAGCTGTCGAGACGGCTTATAAGTCCCGTCTGTTCAAATATTTCTATAAACTTAACGGGCGGAATAATGCCGTCGGGGTGAAGCCAGCGGACAAGTACTTCACCGCCGTTTATTCTGCCGTCAACGGTAATCTGTGGCTGTACATACGCTTTAAACTGTTTTGTTTCCAAAGCGTTTTCAAATTCGCTGATAACTTTCTGTTCACTTATAAAGTCGTCACGTAGATGACTGTCATAATATGCAACGATATTCTGATAGCTGTCTTTTATGGTCTTTATGGCAAGGTTGGCACGGTCACACATTACAGAAACTCTCAAATTCGGGTCTTTCACCTCATAGACACCGATATGTATATGAACCTTGAAAGAACTGTTTTCGGGAAGTGAGTCTATTTTCCGTGTATGTTTAAGCAATGATTCTTCACTGAAAGAATCTTTTGCGATACACGCAGCGAAACGGTCTGAAGAAAGTCTGCCGTACACACAGTTTTCGGGTGTTATGCTTTCAATAAGGTCAGCGATTTTTTTAAGAAGATTGTCCCCTGCCTCAACGCCGAAAATGTCGTTTACAAGCTTGAAATTCTTGACATCACTGCATATTATGTAATATGAAGTATCGGGATTTGAAACAATCATATCCTGTGCCGTCTCGTAGAAATATTCCTTATTATATACACCTGTAAGCATATCATGCGTTGCACGGTATTTTTCGGCGGCGAATTTATTTGTTTCTTCCGTGTGGTCATGTATAATAAAGAAAGCACCGAGATAATGACGGTGAGTATCAAAAATACTCTTGTATTCAAGCGTATAATAGTGCATTTCCCCGTCAACACGCCTTACAGACTGCCACGACGCTTCTGTACTTCCCTCGGGTACATTTTCGTCAAACATAATCTTTGCCTGTTCTTCGACTGCCTGCGGATTGTTATAGGCATCACAGTAAATATTCGCATTTTTATTTGAATGAACACATTTTCCGTCAATGTCAATACATATTATACCGTCTTTCATGTTTGCGATTGTAAAGAAAAGAAGTTTTTCCATAAGTCCTCTCGGAATATAGAAAAGTGAAAAATAAAATACCGCAAAAGCAATCAGGGCATAAAACAAAAGTGAATAGTCAAATTTAAAGTCAAAATTCAGAAAAGAAACGTGTGCCGCAAGTATACCGCATATCACAACTGTTGGTTCTGCATATTTTATCTTGTATACCGTCGGCGAACAGACTGCTTTTTTTATCAATGTTGCAAGGGAAATCACGACAACAGTGTAAACCACTATAAGATGATAAAGATACAGAAATTTTCTGTCTGTCACCTGATAAAAACCGCTTGTAAACTTATCCTGAACCAATTCACAGTCATAGACGATTCTGACAAACGGGTTTATCATCATGAAAACACAGTCCGCCAGTGATGCAATACAGACCGTAAACATTTCCCTTTTGTTTTTCGGTTCGATACCCGTATACTTCCGTACATACGAAAGCAAAAATATAACCATAGCGTCTATACAGCTGTTATACAATCCATAGACGACAAGTGCCGGTTTTTCAGACGGCATTATAACAGCGGTGGCATTCATGGCAACGGCAAGCGACGCAAAAAGCAACAGTTTTCTTACAGGTTTTTCAAGAACATTCTTTTTTGATTTTACCATGCTGTAGAACAAACATACAAGCATGAATATTGACGCTCCGTACAAAGTTGAAATATATATCCATTTCATACAATATCTCCCGATATATTTATTTTTTATATTACATCATAATTTTACCATAACGCAATTAAAATGTCAATAAAATTATACAGCTGTTTAATAACGTGAAAATTGTACATATCGTTTAAAGCAAACATAAAAAATTTACAATTTCAAG
>JAGAQS010000251.1 GCA_017622635.1 Ruminococcus sp.
GCACAGTCAATGTCGGCATCGCCTATGTCAATGCCCCTGTGCTGTAAGCCCTCACGCTCACCGTAATAACTTGTTATATAATAGTAATCGGGAGTGGGCCATACGTATGACTGTTCGTCAGGTGAGGGAACAGACGGAACAACGGACTCATTCTGTGGTGGTGTCTGTTGTTCAAGCCACTCCTGATAAAGTCTGTCCTGTTCGTCTTTCTGGCGTTGTTGTTCCTGACGCAGAAGCTCTTCCTGTCTGCGTCTCAGTTCCTCTTCCTGTTTACGACGTTGTTCTTCTTCATACCGTTTCTGTGCTTCTTCAGCCTTTCGGCGTATTTCCTCCTGAATTTCAAGTTCCTGTTTATCGAGTTCACTGAGCAGTGATTCGGCGTTTTCCTTTGAACGTTTAATTTTTTCCTGCTGTGCGTTTATCTGTTCAACAACTGCCTGTGACTGACTCATTTTCTCATTGAGGGACTGTATTTCAGAAGTTTTTTCTGTCTTTTTCGTTTCCTGTTCGGAAAGTTTTGATTCAAGACTTTGTTTTTCTGCCTCAAGGTCCTTTTTGTCTTTTTCGAGACTGTCTATATCGTCAAGAATATTATTTATAAGTCTTTCGTCATATTCTGCCATGTTGTTCACAACTTTCACTCTTGTCATCATGTCGTAAAAGCTTGACGAACCAAGCAGTACCGAAACAAGATTGTCATTACTGCCTGTCATATACATGGCACAGAGACGTTTTTTGAAAAGTTCTATGCTTTCGTCAATCTGTCTTTGTCTTTCTGTGATGCTTTAATTAAGGAATGCTATATTTTCGTCTGCACGTTTTATGTCACTGCCGAGTCTTTCAAGTTCCTGATTAAGCAGGGATATATTTTCCTGAATAAGTGAAATCTGCTGGGACAGTGTTTCCTGAAATGCTTTCTCATCTGACATATTTTCACCGAGTTCCGACATTTGTTTTTCGTACTCGGCTATTTTTGCTTCGTTTTCTTTTCTTTCCTCCTGAATTTCAGGAATTGTTTTGGCGGAAAGGTTTACTTTGTCGGACTGAAAGGGGAATGATGTGACAATACCCGCAGAAACAGCCGAACAGATTAAAAAGCAGGAGATTTTTTTAATAAAATACGATTTTTTCATATATCCGGCTGTACTCCTTTCGTTAAACGTCGAGATGCCGGCTTGTGCTTATTACACTGCCGATTGCACCGACAAGCGAACCTACGACAATGTATGATATAAATACATATATTCTGATTTGTCCGAACGGAATAATACTTCCGATGTTGAACGCACTCATAAGTGCGGTCTGTGAAGTAAGTATTCTGTAAACAGAACGGTATATTGCCCATGTTATGAAGAAAGCACCTGTTCCCGAGAACAGACCCGTAACCATGCCCTCAACAAAGAACGGCATACGGATAAATATATTTGTTGCACCTACATACTTCATAATCTGTATTTCTTCACGTCGTGCGTAAACGCTTGCCTTTGTCGTGTTTGAAATCATAATCATTGACACTACCGCAAGGGCGATAATAACCGCACCTGCTATAAGTGTAGCCATTTTTCGCAGTTCACGCAGAAACTCCGCCACCTGCGTTGAGGACTGTACTTCCTGAATGTCGGGCATCATTGATATTGATTCGGTTGTATCGGCGATAAGGTCATTGTTTTTAACTGTAACACTGAAACCGTCGGGCATGAAGTCGTAACCCTCAATATAATTGAATATTGCACGTCCTCTGCTGTTTATCTGATTCTGCATACGTTCAAGTGCCTGCTGTTTTGAGATATACTCAACTTTGTTTACGTTGTCGAGTGTTGAAAGTTCTGTCTGTATCTCTGAAACTCTTTCTTCCGATGTACCGATATTAACATAAACCGCAATTTCATTCTGGTCACTGAGACCTAAAATCATTGAATTGATGTTTATATAGAAAAGTCCGGCAGCACCCACAAGAAGAAGTGATATAAGCAGTACGCAGAAGGTGGCGAATGCCATCATTTTGTTTTTCCAGATGTTTTCAACGCCCTGATTGGCGAGATATTTAAAGCCACTTAATTTCATGGTGTACCTCCCTGCTGAGACTGTTCCTCCATAATAGCCGCAATAATTGCGTCGGGGTCTGCTTTTGTGACGTTATTTTCGGTATTTTCTTCAGAGGGCGGGTTGATTTCTGCTATGATATCATCAACGGTTATATTATTTTCAGCCTGTGTTTCGGGTATTGTTTCCGATATTTCCGTAACGTTTTCGGATACGTCTGCAACAGTTTCGGGTACATCTGTAATGATTTCCGGTATGTCCGTAACGGCTTCGGGTATGTCTGCGACAGTTTCCGATATATTCTCAACCGTTTCGGCTTTGTCGGTGATTTCTTCGGAGTCACTGTAGTCCTCTTCATCTTCGTCATTCAAATCAATGTCGGGGAACTCCGATTCGCTGAGAAGTTCTTCTGCATCAATACCGTCATCGCCGACTGTGAAGTTTTCTGGTACGGGAAGAATAGTAGGTTCAAAGTCACTAAATTCGTCGGTACTTCCTGCGACTACTTCGTCAAAGACAATTTCGCCGTCGGTGATATTTATGATACGTCCGCCGAAATGACGGACAAGGTCGTGTTCATGGGTTACCATAAGAATGGTAGTTCCCTGGTCGTTGATACCTTTGAGGAGTTCAACTATTTCGTAAGAAAGTTCGGGGTCGATATTAACGGTAGGTTCGTCGGCAATGATAAGCTGCGGGTCGTTTACCAACGCTCTGGCAATTGCCACACGCTGCATCTCACCGCCTGAAAGTTCGTCAGGGTATGAGTCCACTTTGTCCTGAAGTCCGACAAGACCGATAACATACGGCACACGTTTGCGTATAAATTTAGGGGGTGCATCAATAACACGCAGTACGAAAGCAATATTTTCATAAACGGTCATTGACGGTATAAGACGGAAATCCTGAAATACAAATCCGAGTGTACGTCTGAACTCAGGAATTTTACTTTTTTTCAGTTTGTTCAGATTGTAGCCGTTTACGGTAACAGTACCGTTTGTAGCGTCGATTTCTTTCAGGAGCAGTTTAATCATGGTACTTTTTCCCGCACCTGAAGAACCTACAACAAAAGCAAAGTCACCGTCGTTTATTTTAAGGCTGACATTGTTAAGGGCATCAACACCGCTTGAATAAGTTACAGATACGTTTTTAAGTTCTACCAAAAGTTACACCTACCTTAATTTTCATGGCGGACATTTTGCTGTCCGCCGTCTTTAATCGTCAGAATTTTACAGGGTTGGCTGACAGGTATTTCTTTACCATGAGGGCGATTTTGAAAATTATTGCGTGGTCAAATTCACGCAGGTCAAGACCTGTAAGCTTCTTGATTTTTTCAAGTCTGTACACAAGTGTATTTCTGTGTACGAATAATTTTCTGGAAGTTTCGGAAACGTTGAGATTGTTTTCAAAGAATTTCTGAATAGTGAAAAGTGTTTCGTGGTCGAGTGACTCAATGCTTCCGACCTTGAAAACTTCGTGCAGGAAAGTTTCACAGAGAACGGTAGGGAGGTGATAGATAAGTCTTGCGATACCGAGATTGTCATAACTTACAATTACTTTATCGGTATCGAAAACCTTTCCTACTTCGAGAGCCATCTGTGCTTCCTTGAATGAACGTGCGAGGTCTTTGACACCCACAACGGGAGTACCGATACCAACGTTTACTCTTGTATAAAATTCACTGCTGAGTGTATCGGCAATGGAGCGTGCGAGTTTTTCGAGGTCTTTTGAGTCAACCGTGCTTTTGAGTTCCTTGACAAGAACTATATCACTTTCGGTGATATTGAAAACGAAATCCTTGTTTTTGTCGGGGAAAAGGTTCTGAATTACGTCATATGCCGAAATGTCGTTTGCGGAAATTATTCTTATAAGGAAAACCGCACGGCTGATTTCTGCATTGAAGTGCAGTTCCCTTGCCTTTATGACAATATCACCCGGAAGAACGTTGTCAAGAATAACATTCTTGATAAAGTTGTTTCTGTCGTATTTTTCATCATAGTACTGTTTTATGTTTGAAAGTGTTATGGCGAGGATACTTGCATACTTTGCGGCAGCATCGTCAACGCCTTCAACAAATACAGCGTAATCGGGTTTTACTCTTGAACCGAACGGCTTGTATGTAAAGCCGTCTCTTATGAAGATATCGTGTGAATCGCTGAGGTCAAGCGAAACAAATTCATTTGTAGTGCCTACTTTTGTAAGGTCACTGCAAGCAATAATTGTGGCGGTTTCATCGACAACGCCGATTGTAGAGTCGATAGTATCACGCATCTGATGAACCAGACCCTGAAATAATCTGTTGGACATAACGTGGAATCCTTTCTCTTTATAATAAGTAATAATTTAATTTCAAGGACTTGTTTCAGAAAGAAGAATAATAAAAACTTTCTGATATATTACAAATTGTAACATATTTTATAATCCTATTTGTTAATAAAGTGTTAATTTTTTTCCACAATTTTACGTATGTTACAAATTTTCGTGTTAGTTTTGTGATAAAAACTACAAACAAGGGACTTGTTTTGTAACCAAAACGTAATTTAATTTGATACAAAATGTAATTTTTTACAGGATTACATTTTTTCGGGTCTTTCAATGTTGAGTATTGAAAGGACGTTGCGGAGTACCTGTCTTACTGCAACACAAAGTAAAATTCTTGCGTTCATGAGTTCGGGGGTTTCAGCGTTCTTTACACTGCATGCATCGTAGAAACGGTGAAAAAGGGTTGCAAGGTCAATTGCGTACTTTGTAATTTTTGCGGGGTCATAAGATTTTGCGGAAAGGTTTATTTCTTTCGGCAGTGATGCAATGTGGCGTATAAGTTCGATTTCGTGCGGATTGTCGAGAACATCAAGATTTGCACTTTCAGGAATTTCAACGCCCTCTGATTTGAGGTTGGCAATAAGACTGCATATTCTTGCGTGTGCATACTGAACATAGTAGACAGGGTTCTGTGATGATTTTTCAACGGCAAGGTCAAGGTCAAATTCAAACTGTGAGTTTGCCTCACGAAGATTGAAATAAAATCTTGCTGCATCAATCGGAATTTCGTCAAGGAGAGTGACAAGTGTGATAGCCTTACCGCTACGCTTTGAGAGTTTTACGACTTCACCGTTGCGGACAAGACGCACCATCTGCATAAGAACAACGTCAAGTTTATCTGCGTCAACACCGAGAGCGGTGAGGGCGGATTTAAGACGTGGTACATAGCCGTGATGGTCAGCACCGAGAATATTGACAGCCTTGTCGAAATTTCTTGTAACAAGCTTGTCATAATGATATGCAATGTCGGGAACTACATAAGTCGGTATACCGTTTGCACGTACAAGCACAAAATCCTTGTCAACTCCGAAGTCGGTAGCTCTGAACCATGTTGCACCGTCCTGTTCATAAGTATGACCCGTTTCACGGAGTTTATCCACAATTTTCATGGTTTCACCCGATTCATGCAGTTTGCTTTCTCTGAACCAGTTGTCATATACAATGCGGTATTTTTTCAAATCACGCTCAAGACCTGCTATATTAAGGGGAAGTGCATAGCCGACAAGTGCCTTTCTGCGTTCTTCTTCGGAAACGTTTTCGAGTTCAAAAAGATGCTGTTTATAGTAGTTTGCGGCGTGTTCGATAATATCCGCACCTAAATACACATCTTCGGGCATTTCAAAATCCTGACCCTCACCGCTTCTCGAATAGATGTCGGCACAGAGTTTTTCCGTATCACTCATGCAGTTATAAATTGCCTGTTGTCCCTTTTCTGAACACAACTGCATATATCTGAGTGAAAGGGATTTGCCGAATTTTTCAATCTGATTGCCTGCGTCGTTTACGTAAAATTCACGTTCTGCGTGGTATCCTGCCCACTGCAATACACTTGTGAGACAGTCACCGATAGCACCGCCTCTTGCGTTACCTATGTGCATAGGTCCTGTGGGGTTTGCAGAAACAAATTCAACAAGTATTCTCTTTCCCTTACCGAAATCGGTTTTTCCGTAGTCGTCTTTTTCTTCAAGAACGTTTGAAACAACGTCCGAGAACCATTTTTTTGACAGGAAAAAATTCATGAAACCTGCTCCCGCAACTTCACAGCGTTCAAAGAGTGAACCTGAAAGATTTATTTTGTTGCATATAAGTTCAGCAATTTTGCGTGGGGGCATTCTGAAAGCCTTTGCACATACCATTGCAATGTTTGACGCAAAGTCACCGTGTGACTTGTCCGCAGGTATTTCAATATTGAAATCGGGAACGGGAACGGCAGGGACATCACCGTCTGCCGTAACAGTTCCGAGTGCCTCCATAATAAGAGTACGGAGCTGTGAGGAAGCTTTGTTTATAAAATCCATAACTTTTTATCCTTTCTGATTATCTGTATTTTTAATGTTTATAATCAATTCGTTGTCTGAAAGATATGATGCGTTCACATCAAGAGTATACTTTAAATAAAGTCTGCCGTTTTCACTCAGTGTATTTTCGATAGAATCGGTATATATTCCAATTTGCATACTACCGAACGGCGTACCGTACTGGCAGAAATGTCTGTTGCCGACTTCGAGCGACATGAAAGAGTTTGCACTTCCTGTTCTTATTACGGAAGCCTCTTTGTTGCCCTTTACTTAAATAGTGGTAACAGAACCCTCAAAACCCGTTGCTTCGGTATCTTTATAAATA